>JBKOWC010000084.1:0-5519 GCA_046724215.1 Pseudomonadota bacterium
GGAGCGCGTGCGCATGACGCGCCTCAGGAAGCGCATCGCCGAGCGGCTCAAGCAGGCGCAGAACACCGCGGCCATGCTCACCACCTTCAACGAGGTGGACATGACCAACGTCATGGCGCTGCGCAACCACCACAAGGACGCCTTCGAGAAGAAGCACGGCGTGAAGCTCGGCTTCATGTCGTTCTTCCTGAAGGCTTCGATCGTCGCGCTGAAGGAGATCCCGGCCGTGAATGCCGAGATGGACGGCGACGACATCATCTACAAGAACTTCTACGACATCGGGGTCGCCGTCGGCCTGGAGCAGGGCCTTGTCGTGCCGGTGGTGCGCGACGCCGACGCCCTCAGCTTCGCCGCCATCGAGGCGAAGATCACCGAACTCGGCCGCAAGGCGCGGGACGGCAAACTCGCGATCGAGGAGCTGACCGGCGGCACCTTCACGATCTCGAACGGCGGCGTCTACGGCTCGCTGATGTCCACGCCGATCCTCAACCCGCCGCAGTCCGGCATCCTCGGCATGCACAAGATCCAGCCGCGCCCAGTGGCGATCGGCGACAAGATCGAGGTGCGTCCCATGATGTACCTGGCGCTTTCCTACGACCACCGCCTCGTCGACGGCCGCGAGGCTGTGACGTTCCTGGTGCGCGTCAAGGAATGCATCGAGGACCCGCAGCGGATCCTGCTGGATATGTGAGGCGCGCGCCGGTTGCGCCTGACCGGATCCTGTCCAACCGTTTCTAGGAAGGCATCATGGCGGATTCCCAATACGATGTCGTCGTCATCGGCGGCGGGCCCGGGGGATATGTGGCGGCGATCCGGGCGGCGCAGCTGGGGTTGAAGACGGCCTGCGTCGAGAAGCGCGGGTCGCTCGGCGGCACCTGCCTCAATATCGGCTGCATTCCGTCGAAGGCGCTGCTCCAGTCCTCGCACAAGTACGAGGAGTCGGCGCATGCCTTGGCGCTGCATGGCGTCCGGGTGAACGGCGTCGTCCTCGACCTCGCCGCCATGATGGCGCGCAAGGACAAGGTCGTCTCGGATCTCACCAAGGGCGTCGAGTTCCTCTTCAACAAGAACAAGGTGGCCTATGTTAAGGGCGCCGCCCGCTTCACGGGCGCCGGCCGCATCGCCATCGGCGGCAACGGCAAGGACCAGAGCATCGAGGCCAAGAACTTCATCATCGCGACAGGCTCGGAGGTGATGCCGCTGCCCGGCGTGGCGATCGACGAGCAGCAGATCGTGTCGTCCACCGGCGCGCTGGCGCTGCCGAAGGTGCCAGAGCACCTCGTCGTGGTCGGCGGCGGCTACATCGGCCTCGAAATGGGGTCGGTGTGGCGCCGCCTCGGGGCCAAAGTGACGGTCGTCGAATTTCTCGACCGTATCGTTCCCGGCATGGACACGGAGATCGGCAAGCAGCTGCAGCGCGTGCTCACCAAGCAGGGGATGACGTTCCGCCTGGGCACCAAAGTGACAGCCGCCAAGAAGGCGAAGGCGGGCGTGGCGCTGACGCTGGAGCCGGCGGCCGGCGGCCCGGGCGAAACGCTCGATGCCGATGTCGTGCTCGTCGCCATCGGGCGGCGGCCGCATACGAACGGCCTCGGCCTGGAAACGGCCGGCGTGGCGGTCGACAACAAGGGCCGCGTCACGACGGATGCGCATTTCCGCACCAACATCGCCGGCATCTACGCCATCGGCGATGTCATCGCCGGCCCGATGCTGGCGCACAAGGCGGAGGACGAAGGCGTCGCCGTGGCCGAGATCCTCGCCGGCCAGGCCGGGCATGTGAACTACGAGACGGTGCCGGGGATCGTCTACACCTGGCCCGAGGTGGCGGCCGTCGGCAAGACCGAGGACGAACTGAAGGCGGCCGGCATCGCCTACAAGGCCGGCAAGTTTCCGTTCACGGCCAACAGCCGTGCTCGCTGCAACGCCGACACCGACGGCTTCGTCAAGATCCTGGCCGACGCCAAGACCGACCGCGTGCTCGGCGCCCATGTCATCGGACCGGAGGCCGGAACGCTCATCCATGAATGCGTCATGGCGATGGAATTCGGCGGCTCGGCCGAGGACATCGCACGCGCGTTCCACGGCCATCCGACGCTGAACGAGGCGGTGAAGGAGGCGGCGCTCGCCGTCGCCGGCCGCGCCATCCACATCTGAGTGCCCTTCGAAAATGAGAAAGGCCGGCTTGCGGCCGGCCTTTCCCTGGGACGCGTCAGGAAGGAACTTGTCTGGTCAGTTGGCCGATTCGGCGAGCTTCAGCATCGCCTCGGCGGCGAAGGGCTTGTTCAGCAGGCCGAGGGCGCCATTCTCCAGCGCCCGGCTCACGATCGGCTCCTTGAAGCCGGTCATGAGGACGATCTTGGCCGTCGGCTTCAGCCGGCGGATCTCGAAGAAACTGTCGACGCCGTTCATGACGGGCATGCGCACGTCCATGAAGGTGATGTCGTAGTCCTTGTTGCGGAATCGCTCGACGGCTTCCTTGCCGTTGGTGGCGACTTCGACCTGATAGCCGTTGGCCGCCAGCAGGTCGGCAAGGCTCTCCGCCAGGTCCTGATCGTCATCGACGATCATCACATCGACGCGCTTCATATCCTCTCATCTCCCCGCACGGTAATGCACCGCCGCTAGGGTGAATTCTCCCGTCTTAACGTTAAGAGACGGTAAACAATCGCGGGAATTTTGCGCCGAGCGCAGACCATCCATGCGCGGCGAGCGGGACCGATCAGCCGGCGTCCGCCGCGGCAACCGTCAGGATGTCGAGGATCAGGTCGGTGGCGCTCTGGATCAGGAGCACGCGGTCGTCGACGACGATGAATTCGTAGCCGGCCGGCCGCGGCTGCAGCTGGGCGAGAAGGTCGTCGGGCAGTTCGTGCTTCGTGACGCCGGGCGGCAGCCTGCCGTTGCGCTCGAGCTGCCCGGCCAGGCCGGGCGACAGCGTGCCCTTCTTCGCCAGGCCCGGCGGCAGCGCGCCGTGCGTGGCCTTGCCGACCCCTCGCGTGGCGAGCCACACGCCGTACTGGCGCTGGAAATAGCCGGCGATGATCCGCTTCTCGGCCGCTGTCATCAGAACGGCGTCACCCTGCGCAACCGTCCGCGATATCGACGCGGCCATGGTCAGCACCACAAGGACCAGAGTCGCGAGGATTCGGGCCATGGCCACCTCCGGCAGTTGACTACAGGGCGTCGACGGGGAGATGCATGAAGCTGAGCGTCTTCAGATATTTCGCGCCGAGTCCCTCGTAGAAGGCAAAGGCCAGCTTGTTGCCGCCGAAGACCGCCCAGACGAGGCCGCCGGCGCCGCGCGCCCGACAGCGCGCCGCCGCTTCGCGCATCAGAGCGCGGCCGATGCCGCCGCGCCGCGCCGCGGGATCGACCCAGAGATCGACGATGTACATGACGCGCATGGCCTGATCGACCTCATAGCCGAAATGGTAGAGCAGGTAACCGACGGGCGCACCGTCGCGCTCGGCGATCAGCCCGGCGAACGCCGGATCGGGCCCGAAGCCGTCGCGCCGGTACGCCTCGACGCCGAAGGCTTGCGGGTCGGTGTCGCCGAGCTCGCGCAGATGCGCGGCGAACTCGCGCCACATGCGGCCGATCGATTCGGCATCGTCCACGGTGGCCGAGCGGATGCGCAGGGAGTCGCTGGCAGCCACGGCGTCGTCGCCTCAGCCGGTCCGGCGCGCGCGCGGATGCGCCTTGTCGTAGACGGCGAGCAACGCGGCCGCGTCGACCTCGGTATAGCGCTGCGTCGTCGACAGCGACGCGTGGCCGAGCAGCTCCTGGATGGCGCGCAGGTCGCCGCCCCCGGCCAGCAGGTGCGTGGCGAAGCTGTGCCGCAACGCGTGCGGCGTCGCCGACTCCGGCAGGCCGAGCAGGCGGCGCAGCTGCTGAAGGCGACCCTGGACGATGCGCGGATGCAGGCGCCCGCCGCGGGCGCCGCGGAACAGGGGCGCGTCCGGTCCGCCGGCATGGGGACAGGCGGCAAGATAGTCGGCGATCGCGGCGCCGACCGCCGGCAGCACCGGAACCACCCGCTGCTTACGGCCCTTGCCGGTGACCGTCAGGCTGCCGGTCTCGCCGTCGTCGCGCGGCGCGTCGCCGCGGTTCAGCGCCAGCGCTTCGCCCAGCCGCAAACCGCAGCCGTAGAGGAGGGTGACGATGGCGATGTCGCGTTTGGCGATCCAGGGCTCGTCGCTGAACTCGCCGGCCGCATCCAGCGTCTCCGTCGCCTCGGCTGCCGTGAGCGGCTTCGGCACGGCGTGCGGCAGACGCGGCGTACGCACGGTGGCGAGCGCGGCGTTCTCGAGGCGGCCCTGGCGGGCGAGAAAGCGGAAGAAGTTGCGCACGACGCTCAGCGCCCGCGCCGTCGAGGTGGCGGCGCGGCGGTCTTCGGCGCGGGCCGCCAGCCAAGCGCGAAAATCGGCGCGCGTCAGGCGTTCGAGATGGCGCAGGCAGGGAGCCTCGCCCAGGTGGCCGCCGAGGAAGGCGAGGAACGACGCGAGGTCGCGGCCGTAGGCATCGAGGGTGTGGCGCGAGGCGCGGCGCTCATGCCGGAGCCAGCGCCGCCAATCCGCGACGCCGGCCGCGAGATCGGCCGCCGCCGCTATGTCGACCGGCCCGGCAGGTTGAGCCATACGCGAATGCTGTGCTCGAGGATGCGGGCCAGGAAGTGGAGCAGCTCCGTGCCCTGCCCCGGATTGAAATAGCCGGGATGCCGCGTGCCGAAAGCGATGAGGCCGGGCGGGGTGCGCGGGCTGATGTCGAGGCGGATCAGGGCATCGGAGCGGACGAGGCCGGCCCCGGCGCCAAACACAACCGGATCGCCGATGGCGTCGTCGCGCAGCAGGCTGGACTTGCCGCCGCCGATCAAGCGGCCGATCACGCCGGGCGGGAGAACCTGGACGCCCTCGATGCGCGTCTGCGGCGCGCGCTCGTCGATCGCCTCGATGCAGAGCGCGACCGTGTCGACGTCGAGCAGCACCGCGAGATCGGTGCTGACGATCTCGATGAAATGCTCGAAGCTCTCCGCCGCCAGCAGCGCCAGCACCGCCTTGTGGATGCGGTCCTGGGTCGACAGGTTGTCGCGCGTGTTGGCGAGGATGTCGTCCTGATCGGCGCGCAGGCGCGCGATGTCGCGGCGCAGCCGCTCGACCATGAACTGCTGCAGGTCGATGACGCCGGCGCCCTTGCGCCGCGCCGGTGCCACCTGCACGTCGAGGACATCCGGATGGCGGGCGAGGAAATCGGGATGGCGGCGCAGATAGTCGGCGACCTGGGCGGCCGTCACGCGGGCCTTCACGCGATCGGCAGTCATCACCTGCCGAGCGTCTTCGGGACCCTTGCTCATGCCGGCGCCGCTACAGGATCGACTGCCCGGTCTTCGCCCAGTCGGCGAGGAACGCGGCCAATCCCTTGTCGGTCAGCGGATGGTTGAACAGCTGGCGCAGGATCGCGGGCGGCAGCGTCGCCACATGCGCGCCCATCTTCGCCGCCTCGACGACATGCACGGGGTTGCGCAC
>JBKOWC010000225.1:0-7463 GCA_046724215.1 Pseudomonadota bacterium
CTCCATGCCGTGCGCGTGGCCGCGGAGGTCAAGAACTACGATCCGGCGAAGCATTTCGACGAGCGGCGGCTGACCATGCTCGATCGAACGTCCCAATTCGCGCTCATCGCCGCCCATGAGGCCGTGGCCCAGGCCGGAGTCGACTTCAGCAACGGTCTGGCCGACGACACCGCCGTGATCATCGGGACCGGCATCGGTGCCGTGAGAACGTTCGACGAGTCCTTCCGCCGCCTCTACGGAATTGATAACCGTCGCGTGCATCCCTTCACCGTGCCGCGCGCCATGACCTGTGCGGCCGCGAGCATGGTGTCGATCGAATTCGGGACGCGAGGCCCGGCGTTTGTGGTGACCAGCGCATGCGCCTCGGCAAATCATGCCATCGGCCTCGCATTTTGGATGGTTCGAACCGGACAAGCGCGCGCGGCGATCGCCGGCGGCACCGAAGCCTGTATTACGGCGGTGGCCATGAAGAGCTGGGAGGCGCTCCGCGTCATGGCGACCGACACATGCCGTCCCTTCAGTCGCGATCGTCGAGGCATGACGATCGGTGAGGGAGCGGGGATCTACGTGCTGGAGGATCTCGACGGTGCCCGCGCTCGCGGCGCCGAGATCATCGCCGAGGTTGTCGGATTCGGCATGACGTCGGATGCCGGCGATATGGTCCAGCCGTCGGAAGTAGGGGCGGCAAAGGCCATCTGCAAGGCCCTGCGGGATGCCACGATGGCGCCGGACGACATCGACTACGTCAATGCGCATGGCACCGCTACGACGATAAACGACATCACGGAAACCCGGGCGCTGCGGCGGAGCTTCGGACCGCATGCGGACCGGCTGGCCATTTCATCGACGAAGGCCGTTCACGGTCACGGACTGGGCGCCGCCGGAGCCCTGGAGCTCGTCGCCGTGCTGGGCGCGCTTCGAGACCAGGTCGCCCCGCCGACCGCGAACTTCACCGATCCCGATCCGCAGTGCGATCTCGACTACGTGCCGAATCGGCCGCGCGAGGTGCCGATCAGAGCGGCTTTGTCCAATTCATTCGCGTTCGGCGGACTGAATGCCGTCCTCGCTCTGCGAAGGTTCAACTGACCGCGCAGCGAGTCGAGGGTGTGCGCTCGATCCGCGAGCCCGATCTATACAATTTTGTATACGGGGAACAACGCGACTGTAAGTCGCCGTCACCGATAATCGGGCGAAAGAGCGGGCTCAATCGACCGCGCGATGGGGCCGCTCGTTCGGGTTGAATCTCGGCACTCCTGGAGCCTGGGGCACGACGCATGGATTGGCAGGTCGTCTGCGATTTCGATGGAACGATCGCGAATGAAGATGTGACCGACGGCTTGCTCGAGAGGTTTGCCGGGCCCGCCTGGGTGGCGATCGAGGCTGCCTGGCGGGCCGGCCGGATCAGTGCGCGTGAATGCATGGCGCGGCAGATCGACCTTCTGCGAGCCGGGCAAGACGACATCGACGCCTATCTCGCGACGGTCGACATCGACCCCGAGTTCGCGGCTTTCGCCGAGTTCTGCCGCGCGAACGGGTTGAGTGTTCGGGTCGTGAGCGACGGCCTCGACTATGTGATCCACAACATTCTCCGCCGTCACGGCCTCGATCACCTGCCGGTCGTGGCAAACAAGTTCGAAGCCATCGGCGACCGCCGGTATCGACTGCGTTTCCCCAACTTCCAGCCCGACTGCGAGTCCGGAAGCGGAACGTGCAAATGCGCCGTCGCCGAGCGGGCCAGCGGGCGGGCGAGGTGGACTCTGCTGATCGGCGACGGCGCATCCGACTACTGCCTCGCCGGGTCTGCCGATTTCGTCCTCGCAAAGGGCAAGCTGCTGGCTTTCTGCAGGGAGCACCTGTTGCCGCACCGCGGCTTTACGGGCTTCGGCGAGGCGCAGGAAGCGTTGGCATCGATGCTGCGATCGGGATCGGCGCAGCCGTTCGATCGGACGAGTGTGGAGGAGGATGTACTCAATGGATGACGGTCGGCTGCTTCAGAGCGAAGCGGAGCATTGCTCCTTTGGCGACACGGTGCACTACCTCGAGCCGCCGAAGATCTTCGACCGCTGCGAAGGCTCGTTCCTCTACGACGAGGCCGACGTGCCCTTTCTCGACCTCCAGATGTGGTATTCCGCCGTAAACTTCGGCTACGGGAATCCTCGGCTCAACGCCGCATTGAAGCGCCAGATCGATCGCCTCCCGCAGCTGGCGTCGCAATACCTCCACCGGGAAAAGATCGAGCTGGCGTCCGCGCTGGCGCAGCGGATCGAAAGAACCTTCGGCATGACCGGCCGAATCCATTTCAATGTCGGGGGTTCGCAGTCGATCGAGGACTCGATCAAGCTCGTGCGGAACGCGCGGAGCGGCAAGAGCCTGATGTTCGCCTTCGAGGGCGGCTATCATGGCCGGACCCTCGGAGCCTCGTCGATCACCTCGTCCTACCGCTACCGCCGGCGCTACGGACATTTCGGCGAGCGCGCGCATTTCGTGCCGTTTCCCTATTGCTTTCGCTGCCCCTACGGCAAGCGTCGCGACGACTGCAACCTCTATTGCGTCGATCAGTTTGCCCGCCTGTTCGACAGCGAGTACCACGCCGTCTGGGACGCCAAGGCCGAAACCTCGGAGTTCGCGGCCTTCTACGTGGAGCCGATCCAGGGGACCGGTGGCTATGTGATCCCGCCGCCCGGCTACTTCGAAAAACTGAAGTCCGTGCTCGAGGCGCGCAAGATCCTCATGGTCGATGACGAAATCCAGATGGGGTTCTACCGGGCGGGAAAGTTCTGGGCGATCGAGAATTTCAACGTCAAGCCCGATATCATCGTGTTCGGCAAGGCGCTGACGAACGGCCTGAATCCCCTGGCCGGACTGTGGGCGCGCGAGGAGCTGATCAACCCGACGGCGTTTCCGCCGGGGTCGACGCACTCGACCTTCTCGAGCAATCCGCTCGGTACGGCGGTCGCGCTGGAGACCGTGCAGATGCTCGACGAGTCCGACTACGAGACGATGTCCTTCGCGAAGGGCGCATATCTGCTTCAGGGGCTCAAGGACTTGCAGCGGCGGCATCGAAGCGTCGGTGACGTCGACGGACTCGGCATGGCTCTTCGCATGGAGATCTGCGGCGACGACGGGTTCACCCCCGACCGCGCGATGACCGACCGCATGGTGGCGATCGCCATGGGCGGCGATCTGGAAGTCGGGGGCAAGCGCTACGGTCTCGTGCTCGACATCGGCGGCTACTACAAGAACGTCGTCACGCTGGCGCCGGCGCTGACGATCACGCAGGCCGAGATGGATTTGGCCTTGCTGCTGCTGGATCAGGTACTCGAGCGCGCGGCGCGCCATTGACGATGCGCTTGCGCCTGCTCGATTTGGACGGGAGCGTCACGTCCCAGCCCGCGCTCCGCAACGCGATCGCTGCCGGAGCCGGCCGGGTCGTCAATCTCAGGGATCTCGGGCCGCGGTTGCGACTGTGGGCGGGACGAACGGCAATGCGTGAGTTCGCGCGGCGGCTCGCCGAAGCCGATCCAGCCCCGGTTCGTGGCACCGAGGTCACGTTCATCGGCTCGGGCGACTACCATCACCTCTGCCCGGCGCTGTTGCGGTCGCGAGACCAGATCACCCTGCTGCACTTCGACAACCATCCCGACTGGGTCCGTTTTGCGCCGGCCTACCATTGCGGCTCGTGGGTAAACCAGGTGCTGCGAATGGCGGAAGTGAAACGGATCATCACGATCGGGCCGTGCAGCGACGATCTCGCAAATCCGCAGCTGAAGGGCGGCAACGTCGCCGCGCTCGCCACCGGACGACTCGAGCTGTATCCATGGCAGCGGTCGCCGTCGCGGGTATGGGGCCGCTTCGAGTCCGGCCCCGGGCACCGCCGGCGCGGCAATCGACTCGTCTGGCGCAACGTCGGGTCGGAGGACTGGCCGGCGTTCGTCGCCGAAGTTCTCGAACGCATGCCGACGGACGGGGTCTGGATCACGATCGACAAGGACGTCCTGCGGTCGGAAGACGCCATCACCAATTGGGACCAGGGGCAGATGCCGCTGGCCGCGCTCCTGACCGCCCTGCGGATGGTCGCCGTTCGCAAGCGCGTGGTGGGCGTCGACGTGTGCGGCGAGTACGCGCCGTTGGCCCATCGCCACCCGTTGAAGCGGTGGGAGGCATGGACCGATCAGCCGGCGGCGCCGGCCGATCGGGATGTGAGCAGGAACTTCGCCACCAATGCGGCGTTGCTCGCAACGCTCGCCGAGATCAGCGCATGACGATATCGCTCGTCGTCCTCATCCTCGCGTCGATCGCGCTCGATGTCGGCGGACAGCTGTTCTTCAAATACGGGATGAATACGCTGTCGGATCGTTCGCTGGCGCGGGCGATCGTCGTGCCCTGGCTGTGGGCCGGCGTCGCTACCTATGCCGTCGAGCTCGTGATCTGGCTGTGGGTGCTCGCGCATGTGCGGCTGACGGTCGCCTTCCCCTGCGCGAGTCTGAGTTACTGCGGCGTCGTGATTGGCAGCCGGCTGTTCCTGGGCGAATCCGTGCCAAGGCAGCGTTGGATCGCCGTCGCCCTCATCACGGTCGGCGTGGTTCTGGTCGGGGCAACGGCCAATGCATGAGTAGCTGCGCCAATCTTCGCGGGGGTCGGATCCGATGGCAGGCAAGGGATTCTTCTATCCGGGCGGTCGCCAGGGCGTGCTGTTGATTCACGGCCTTACCGGCACGCCGACCGAGATGAAGCACATCGGCAAGGGGCTGGCGAGACTCGGGTTCACCGTCTATGGGGTTCAGCTGGCGGGTCATTGCGGGACCGAGGCGGATCTGCTGGCGACCGGCTGGGAGGACTGGTATCGCAGCATCGAAAGCGCGATGTTCGTCTTGCGCTCCTGCGTCGACCACGTGTTCGCCGCGGGTCTGTCGATGGGCGCCATTCTCGCGCTCCACCTCGCCGCCGAGCATCCGGACAAGATCGGGGGCGTCGCTCTCTATTCGACATCATTCTGGTACGACGGGTGGAGCACGCCGCCGCTGGCGGGCTTTCTGCCCCTGTTGATGCGCCTGCCTTTCGGGCGGCGCTACCGGTTCATGGAGGCGTTCCCCTATGGCGTGAAGGACGAGCGGATACGCCAATGGGTGCTCAACCATATGCAGCAGGGTGACAGCAGCCAGGCCGGCTTGCTGGGTACGCCCGGCCCCAGTCTCCTCGAACATCAGACGCTCGCGGAGATCGTGAAGCGCGAGCTGCCCTCGATACGGACCCCGACGCTCGTCGTCCACGCGAGCGAAGACGACCTGACCAGCGTTCGCAATGCCGACTTCGTCGAGCGCACCCACGGCGGGCTGGTGAAGAAGGTCATGCTCGATGACTGCTATCACTTGATCACGATCGACCGGCAGCGCGATGTGGTCGTGGCCGAAAGCGCCGCGTTCTTCTGCTCGGTCGTGCGGAGCAAGACGAGCTCGGTCGACGAAAAGAGAGCGAGAGTCGGTGCGCCGCAGCGGATCGCCGAGTGATGGACCTGAGCGTGGAAACCAGCATCCGCGCGATCGAGCAGGTCCAATGGGATCTGTGCTTCCGCGGCGATGTCGAGTCCTGGGCCTATTATCTGGCTGTCGAGGAATCGGACATTCCGGGGTTCGAATGGCGCTACTTCACGCTGCGCGACTCCGGCCGGTTGCTGGCGGCCGTGCCGGCGTTCATCACGGAATACCGTCTCGAGACGACGGCGCAAGGACACTGGAAACGGTGGATCGGGAGGCTCAACGGCATCGTTCCGAATCTGATGTCGTTGCGCTTGATCTGTTTTGGTTCTCCAGTGACGGAGATCTGTCAAATCGGCTTTGCCCCCGGCTTGTGTCCGGAGCGCAGGGAAAAGCTCCTCAGGCGGCTATTCGATGGCTTGGAGCGTTATGCCGCACAAGTCGGAATCAGTCTCATGGCGATCAAGGATGTCGCCGCCGCCGATGTCGATCTGGTCGGGCAATGCCTCAAGGACCGCTACCATCGCCTTGCCGGCCTTCCGACCGCGGTGCTGCCGCTGCCGTTCGCCGATTCGGAAGCCTACTTGCGCAGCTTGAGCCGGGCGACCAGAAAGGACATGCGTCGCAAGCTCAGAGCCGCGACGGGCATCGTGATCGAGCGCAGCAGCCACATCGATGCGGTCTTGCCGGAAGTCGCCGCGCTTTACGACGAAACCCACGGCCGCAGCGAACTGCAGTTCGAATATCTTCCTCCCGCCTATTTCGCCAACGTGCTCAAGCGTCTCGGCGATCGCGCCAGCTGCTTCCTCTATCGGCACGCTGGCGAACTCGTCGCCTTCAATATCGTGCTCCACAATCGCGAACGGCTTGTCGACAAGTTTCTCGGCATGCGCCAAGCCGTAGCGCGCCAATACAACCTGTACTTCCTCAGCTGGATGACAAACGTAGAGTACTGTCTGGCGAACGGCATTCCGCTCTATCAAAGCGGTCAGGCGCTCTACGAGCCCAAGCGTCGACTCGGCAGCCGGATGGTCGAGAACCACATCTTCTTCAGACATCGCAATTCTCTCGTCAACGGCGTCTTGCGAGTTGCGGGCCGGCTGCTTCATCCGACTGACTTTGACACCGGGAACAAAGTGCGCCCGCGGGAGGCAGCATGAGCGTCGACGGCCGGATGCGATATCTGGCGCCTGTCATCTGGTGTTCGCTCGTGGCTTTCGAGACCGGCGCCCAGATCGGCCTCCGGCTCGGTGGCATGACTCTCGCCGATCTGCCGCCCGGCCCGGCATGGGCGATGGCGGCCATGCACTCGCCGGGGGTACTGATCGCGATCGCCTGTTATGTCTTCGCGTTCGTGACCTGGTTGCTCATCCTGCGGCGAACCTCGCTCAGCGTGGCGTTTCCGGCCAGCGGGATCGTGTTTGTGAGCGTCCTGCTCACCTCCTGGCTCATGCTCGGCGACAGCATTCAGGGAATCCAGTGGGTCGGAATTCTGATGATTCTCTCGGGCATCTGGATGTTGGCGCCTGGCGAGGGCTAGGAAACCTTGTTCCCAGAAAGGTGAATCTCGGCAGATTTGCCGGAGAGCCGCACGAGAGCCTCGCTGGCGTCGCTGTCTATTTTGCTAGACACCCGTGCACCGACTTCCCGCGAAATCCCGGCCACCGCGACCTTGCGATGTCTATAATTCCCTGACAGACTTCGCGCTGGCGAAGGGAGCGGGAGCATGGCGGTCCACGCCCACGCGCAGCGGGACGATCCCGTCCGGCGGGCCCGTATCGATCTGGCGGCGGCCTTCCGTCTCGCCGCGCGGCTCGGCTTCGACGACACCATCTGGAATCATTTCAGCCTGACCGTCCCGGGGACGGCCGACCGTTTCCTCGTCAAGCCGCACGGCCTGCTGATGCAGGAGATCCGGGCCAGCGATCTCATCGTCGTCGATAGCGCCGGCGAGACCGTGGAAGGGCGCGGCGTCTGCGAGAAGAGCGG
>JBKOWC010000168.1:0-4458 GCA_046724215.1 Pseudomonadota bacterium
GTGCCAGCCCATCACGTCCAGCGAGTCCGGCCAGGTATGTTCGCCGCCGTCGCCCAGAATCGGGCCGGCGCCGGCGCCGTCGAGCAACAGGGCGGCGGCGCCGTCGCCGAAGAGGGCCGCGGCGACGATGTTGCTCTTCGAATTATCGCCGTAGCGGAAGGTCAGGCTGCACAACTCGACGACGAGCACGAGGATACGGCTGCCGGGACGTGCCATCGCCATCTCCGCCGCCCGCGACAGTCCGATGACCCCCCCGGCGCAGCCGAGTCCGAACAGCGGCAGCCGGCGCGCATCGCGCCGCATGGCGAGCCGTTCCATGACGAGCGCATCGAGGCTCGGCGTGGCAATTCCTGTGGTCGACACCGTGACGATGCCATCGATGTCGTCGACGCTGCAGTGGGCCTGCTCGAGGCAAGTCCGCGCGACATCGACGGCCAAGTCGACGGCGTGTGCGACGTACAGCCGGCTGCGCTCGATCCAGCCGTGCGGCTCCAGATACCATTCGATCGGCATGCAGAAGTAACGGGTCTCGATGCCGGCGTTGGCGAACACCGGCATCAGGCGCTCGATCTCCGATCGAGAGCGGTCGAAGGCGCGCTCGCTCAGGCGCACGACCTCCTCCTGCCGGATCAGATGTGATGGCGTGGCGGTGGCCAGAGACAATAGGCGGGGCGCCGCTTGCATGGATGAACTCGTCCTCAAGGCCGGTCTCGGTTTAACTGCTGCCGCACCCCTGCGACGCCGTGGTTTCTGCGTGACTTGTCATCAAACCGCGCGGAAACCTCCGGCGAACCCCGGCGTAGATATGAACACGGACCGCCGTTGTATATTCCCCGGTGCGGTGCTGCGGCGTTCGGCCACAAGGAGAGAGGCCCATGTTCGAAGGTTTCGAGCGACGGCGCCTGACGACGTCCGGCCCGGAGATCAATCTGGTCGTCGGCGGCCAAGGCCCGCCGCTTCTGCTGTTGCACGGCTTTCCCCAGACCCATGTCTGCTGGCACAAGGCGGCGCCCCTGCTGGCGCCGTATTTCACGGTAGTGGCCGCCGACCTGCGCGGCTATGGGGACAGCGGCAAGCCGCAAACCGACGCGCAGCACCTCACCTATTCCAAACGTGCGATGGCGCAGGACCAGGTCGACGCCATGGCGGCGCTCGGCTTCGAGCGCTTCTTCGTCGCCGGGCACGATCGCGGCGGCCGCGTCGCGCATCGCATGGCTCTCGATCATGCGGATCGAGTCGCCAAGATTGCCGTGCTCGACATCGCGCCGACGCGCACGATCTATCGGATGACGAACCAGGGCTTCGCCACCGCCTACTATCACTGGTTCTTCCTGATCCAGGCCCACGACATGCCGGAGCGGTTGATCGGGAGCGATCCCGACTTCTACCTGAATTGGACGCTCAACCGGCTGAACATCGGGCGCGACGTGCACGCCCCGGAGGCAATGGCCGAGTATCTGCGCTGCTTCCGCGACCCGGCGGCGATTCACGGCGCCTGCGAGGACTATCGGGCGGCCGCGTCGATCGATCTCGTCCACGACGAGACAGATCTCGATCGCCGGATCGAATGTCCGCTCCTGGCGCTGTGGGGGCGCCGCGGCGTCATGGAGCGCTATTTCGACGTGCTGGCGACCTGGCGCGAACGGGCCGACGACGTGCAGGGTCGCGCTCTCGACAGCGGGCATTACCTTCCCGAAGAGGTGCCGGACGAGACGGCGGCGGCGCTGCGGGCGTTCTTCTCGGCCTGACCGCCTTTTGCGACGACCGCCAAGGGACTACATAGTTGGATCATATGGACGACCGAACCGCACTCGCCCAACCGATAGGCACTGCCGCCCCAGTGCCGCAGCCGAAGCCGCTGCGGCTCGGGCTGTTCGGGCGCCTCCGGGCCTACTTCTTCGCCGGCGTCCTCGTCACGGCGCCGATCGCGATCACGGTCTACCTTGCGTGGTCGGTCGTGTCCTGGATCGACCGGAGCGTGCTGCCGTTCATCCCTGCCGTCTACAATCCGGAGACCTATCTGCCGTTCAGCGTTCCCGGCATCGGGCTGCTGTTCTTGTTGTTCCTGCTGACGGCGATCGGCGCCGCAACCGCCGGCCTGGCCGGCCGCATGATCGTCCGCCTCAGCGAGCGGATCCTCAATCGCATGCCGGTGATCCGCAGCGTGTACGGCGCCACCAAGCAGATCTTCGAGACCGTGCTGGCGCAGAAATCGACGGCGTTTCGCGAAGTGGTGTTGGTCGAGTTTCCGCGGCGCGGGATGTGGGCTCTGGGCTTCATCACGGGACGTTCGGAAGGCGAGATTCAGGACCTGAGCGACGACGAAATGGTCAACGTCTATATTCCCACGACGCCCATTCCGACCTCCGGCTTTCTCTTCTTCGTGGCCCGGAGCGAGGTCTGTCCGCTCGCCATGTCCGTCGAGGAGGGCATCAAGATGGTGGTTTCCGGCGGCATCGTCACGCCGCCCGACCGGCGCTCTTCCGAACGGCAGGTTCCCTCGCGCGCCGCCGGCGAGTAAGGATTCGGATCAACCGGAGCGGACGGTCTTCACGGCCGCATCGCGCTCAAACAGATAGAGCAGCACGCGCAGCGCCAGGCCCCGCACACCGGAAAGCTCCGGATCGCGGTCGACGATCAGTCGGGCATCGTCGCGCGCCGCCGCCAGCAGTTCGCCATGCACCGCGAGATCGGCAAGGCGGAATTCCGGCATCCCGCTTTGCCGCGTACCCAGCAGTTCGCCGGCGCCGCGCAGCCGCAGATCCTCCTCGGCGATACGGAACCCGTCCTCGGTTTCCCGCAAGATCTGCAGCCGTGCTTTCGCGGTCTCGCCCAGCGGCGCCTGATAGAGCAGCAGGCAGGTCGAGCGCGCCCGGCCGCGCCCGACGCGGCCGCGCAGCTGGTGCAGTTGGGCGAGGCCGAAGCGCTCGGCATGCTCGATCACCATCACCGTCGCCGCCGGCACGTCGACGCCGACTTCGATCACCGTCGTCGACACCAGAATCTGAATGCGCCCCTCGGCGAAGTCGGCCATGACCTTGTCCTTGGCGGCGGCCTTGAGGCGCCCATGCACGAGGCCGACGCGATCGCCGAACAGCTGTGCGAGATGGGCGTGGCGCTCCTCCGCCGCCGCGAGATCGACCGCCTCGGATTCCTCGACCAGCGGGCAGACCCAATAGACCCGCGCCCCCTTGCGCACCGCCCGGTCGGCGGCGGCGACGACTTCGTCGAGCCGCTCGAGCGGAATGGTCCGCGTGTCGATCGGCTGGCGCCCCGCCGGCTTCTCGAGCAGGCGGGAGGCATCGAGGTCGCCGTAGGTCGTCATCATCAGGGTGCGCGGGATCGGCGTTGCCGTCATCACCAGCACGTCCGTCGCCTGGCCCTTGGCGGCCAGCATCAGGCGCTGATGCACGCCGAAGCGGTGCTGTTCATCGATCACTGCGAGCGCCAGGGCGTGAAACGCGACATCTTCCTGAAAGAGCGCATGCGTGCCAACGACGAGCGCGATCTCGCCGGATGCCAATCCCGCGAGGATGTCGTCGCGGGCGCTCGCCTTGTCACGGCCCGTCAGGACCGCGACGCGGATCCCGGCCGCCTGCGCCAGCGGCTCGATTGTGGCGAGGTGCTGGCGCGCGAGGATCTCCGTGGGCGCCAGCAGCGCCGCCTGGAAGCCCGCTTCGACCGCCGTCAGCATGGCCAGCAGGGCGACGACGGTCTTGCCGCTGCCGACATCGCCCCGCAGCAGCCGCAGCATGCGCGACTCCGACGCCATGTCGGCCTGGATTTCTTTCAGCGACTGCCGTTGCGAGGGCGTCAGCGCGAAGGGCAGGGCGCTGACCGCCTTCGCCTGGAGGCGGCCGTCGCCGCGGATCCTGCGGCCGGCCTGCCGGCGCTGGCGCGCCCGCACCAAGGCCAAAGCCAACTGGTTGGCCAGCAGCTCGTCGAAGGCCAGGCGCTGGCGCGCCGGCGTTTCCGGCGTCAGGTCCCGCTCCGCCGCGGGCTGGTGCGCCGTCAGCAGCGATTGCCGCCAGCCCGCCCAGCCTTGCCGCTTGAGGTAGGCGGCATCGATCCATTCCGGCAGCTCCGGTGCCCGCGCCAGAGCTTCGCGGACAGCCTTGCCGAGCACCTTCGGCGTCAGGCCGGTGGTCAGCGGATAGACCGGCTCGACCTTCTGCAGCGTCGCCAGGTCGGCGACGGGAACGATGTAGTCCGGATGCGTCATCTGCAGCTCGACGCCGAAACGGTCGACGCGACCGCTCACGACGCGAACCTCTCCGACCGGCAGCGCCTTCAGGAGGTAATCGGGCCGGGCGTTGAAGAAGACGAGATGGATGAATCCAGTCTCATCGCGGCAGCGCACCTTGTAGGGCTGGCGCTGGTTTCCCGGCGCCACATGACCGTCGACGACCACGGTGAGCGTAACGATGGCGCCCGTCGGGGCGTCCGCAATCTTGGGGG
>JBKOWC010000266.1:0-2301 GCA_046724215.1 Pseudomonadota bacterium
ATGGGCCTCTACCCCCTCGGCTCCTGCACGATGAAGCACAACCCGCGCCTCAACGAAAAAGTGGTGCGCCTCCCCGGCCTCGCCGATCTCCATCCGCTGCAGCCGGTGAAGACCGTGCAGGGCGCGCTCGAGCTGATCGACAGGCTGGCGCACTGGCTGAAGACGCTCACGGGCATGCCGGCCGTGGCGCTGTCGCCCGGCGCCGGCGCCCATGGCGAGCTCTGCGGCATCATGGCCATCCGCGCCGCCCACGAGGCCAAGGGCGAGGGACATCGCAAGCGGATATTGGTGCCGGAGTCGGCGCACGGCACGAACCCGGCGACGGCCGCCGGCGTCGGCTACAGCGTCGATGCGATCCCCGCCAACGAGCGCGGCCGCGTCGACCTCACTGCGCTGAAGGCGAAGCTCGGGCCCGACGTCGCCGGCATCATGCTGACCAACCCGAACACCTGCGGCCTGTTCGAGAACGACGTGATCGAGATCGCCGCGGCCGTCCACGGGGTCGGCGGCTATTTCTACGGCGACGGCGCCAACTTCAACGCCATCGTCGGCCGCGTGCGCCCCGGCGACCTCGGCGTCGACTGCATGCACATC
Source organism: Pseudomonadota bacterium (assembly GCA_046724215.1). Lineage (GTDB taxonomy): Bacteria > Pseudomonadota > Alphaproteobacteria > Dongiales > Dongiaceae > JBKOWC01. Next base: position 595 of record JBKOWC010000266.1, read on the forward strand.
AATCTGCACAAGACCTTCTCGACGCCGCATGGCGGCGGCGGCCCCGGCGCCGGGCCGGTCGTGCTGTCCGCCGCGCTGGCGCCCTTCGCGCCCTTGCCCTACGTCGTGCACGGCCCGGACGGCTTCGCCCTCGTCGAGCACGACGATCGGCCCGGTGCCACCGGCAGCGCCTTCGGCCGCCTCAAGGGCTTCCACGGCCAGATGGGCATGTTCGTGCGCGCGCTCGCCTACATGATGAGCCACGGCGCCGACGGGCTGCGGCAGGTCGCCAACGACGCCGTGCTCAACGCCAACTACCTGATGGCGAGCCTCAAGGACGATCTGTCGCCGGCCTTCGATGGCCCGTGCATGCACGAGGCGCTGTTCGACGACGAATTCCTCAGGGGCACGGAGGTGTCGACGCTCGACATCGCCAAGGCGATGATCGATGAGGGTTTCCACCCCATGACCATGTATTTCCCGCTTGTCGTGCATGGGGCGCTCCTGATGGAGCCGACGGAAACCGAGAGCAAGGAGTCTCTCGACCAGTTCATCGCCGTGATGAAGGGCCTGGCGCAGCGGGCGAAGAGCGGCGACACCACCTATTTCCACAAAGCGCCGCTGCTGACGCCGCGCCGCCGCCTCGACGAGACGGCCGCCGCCCGCAAGCCCATCCTGCGCTGGCGCCCCGCCCAGGTGACGGGACAGGCCGCAGAGTGACGGTCGTCGTCCGCCCCGCCGTGCCGGCCGATGCCGCCACGATCGTGCAGCTGATCCGCGAGCTGGCGGTCTACGAGAAAGAACCCGTCGACAACGTCAAGATCAGCGAAGCCGACGTGTTGCGCGACGGCTTCGGCGCCGAGCGGCGCTTCGAATGCCTGCTCGTCGAGATCGACGGCCGCGCCGCCGGCTTTGCGCTCTTCTTCCACGACTACTCGACCTGGGAGGGCCGCGCCGGCCTCTATGTCGAAGACCTCTATGTCAGCGAACGGGCGCGCGGCACCGGCGTCGGCCGCCGTCTGCTGGCGGAGATCGCGGCGATCGCCCGCGCGCGCGGCTGCCCGCGCCTCGACCTCTCGGTGCTGCACTGGAATCCGGCGCGCGGCTTCTACGAGCGCCTCGGCTTCACCGAGATGGTGGACTGGCGGCGCTACCGGTTGACTGGCGACGCGTTGGCCGGCTTGGCGGCGGAGAAGTAGGGGCGACCGGAAGAGCCTGCGCCGGACTTGATCCGGCGTCGCCCGCCCATCGGGTATGCTTTCCGCGCTCAGGTCCCTCGCCGCCGCGACGGTCGCGCTGGCGCCTTCCCAGACGGAGCCTGGAAGCGCCGCAGCCACTCGCAGGCTTCGTCGTCGGTGTAGTCGTCGGCGGCATCGCCGATCGCGATTTCCGCGATCGTCTTCCCGTCGAAGGGCGACTCGAAGAAGGCGTTGAACAGCCACACCTTCTCCCGCACCGCGAAGTCGCGGTTGCGTTGCTTCAGCTCGTCGACCGTGCCGCGCAGGATCACCTGGAACGCGTTCACCTGGGGCTCGAGCGGATGGATCTCGCAGACCTGCTCATCGCGCAGGCGCGCGGCGAGGGCGCGGGCGCGGCGGACATAGTCCGGCATGCGCGGCAGCTGCCGCTCCAGGCCGTCGATCGCCGAGAGCGCATAAGGATAGGCGGTCCAGAGCGCGGCGCCCTGGCGCGTGCGCCAGACCCCGAGGGCGTCAAGGCAGTCGCGCG
>JBKOWC010000082.1:0-20223 GCA_046724215.1 Pseudomonadota bacterium
CTCGAATACTGGACACAGCTGATCAAGAAAGGCCGCATCGGCCGTCGTGAGTTCATGGGCCGCGCGGCGGCTCTAGGCGTCACCACGGCCCTGGCGACGACTATACTGGCCGACGGCGGTGTTGCTGCTACGCCGAAGAAAGGCGGCTCCGCCAAGTTCGGCCTGGCGCACGGCGCCACGACCGATACGCTCGATCCCGCCAGCTATCCGGATACCGCCACGCAAGTCCCGTTCTGGGGTGGCATGTCCAACAGCCTCACCGAGGTCGATGCCGACGGCAACATCACGCCGGATCTCGTCGAGTCAATGGAGCCAGGCGACGACGCCAAGTCCTGGATCTTCAAGCTCCGTAAGGGCCTCACGTTCCACAACGGCAAGGACGTGACGCCTGACGACGTCATCGCCTCCTACCACCATCATATGGGCGCTGACTCGAAGTCGGCGGCCAAGGCCAATCTGGCAGCGATATCGAACATCAAGAGTGACGGCAAGGACACGGTGATCTTCACGTTGTCCGGCGCCGACGCCGATTTCCCGTATAAATGCAGCGACTATCACATCCCGATCATGCCGGGGAAGCCGGACGGCACCGCCGACTGGCAATCTGGCGTGCGGACCGGACCCTTCGTGTTCGGATCGTGGGACCCGGGCGTACGCGCCAAGCTGAAGCGCAACCCCAACTACCACAAGGAAGGCAAACCCTACTTCGACGAGGTGGAGTTCCTCACCATTGCAGACGTGGCGGCGCGCACCAATGCGCTGAATGCCGGCGAGGTCGACTGGATTGGCCGCGCGGACCTCAAAACGCTGAACCTGCTGAAGAAGAACCCGAAGGTCGAGGTCACCGAGGTCACCGGCTACGGCCACTATGTGTTCCCGATGCAGGTGACACAGCCGCCTTTCGACAACGTCGACGTGCGGACGGCGCTGAAGTGGGCGATCAACCGCGAGGATATTGCCAAAAAGGTCTTCCTCGGCCATGCCACGCCCGGCAACGACAATCCGATCGCGCCGACGGTGAAATTCGCCACGAATCCGGAACCCATCTACAAATACGATCCGGATAAGGCGAAGTTCCACCTCAAGAAGGCCGGCATGACGAACCTGAAGGTCGATCTGTCCGTCGCCGACGCCGCCTTCACCGGCGCAGTGGACGCGGCGACCCTCTACAAGGAGCATGCGAAGGTCGCCGGCATCGACCTCAACGTGGTGCGTGAGCCGGACGACGGATACTGGGACAACGTCTGGCTGAAGAAGGCATGGTGCGGCGGATACTGGAGCGGCCGGCCCACCTGCGACTGGATGCTGACGACGGTCTACGCCAAGGGCGCCGCCTGGAACGAGACCCAGTGGGCCAACCCGCGCTTCAATGAGCTGCTCGTCGCCGCGCGCGGCGAGACCGACGAGAAGAAGCGCAAGGGCATGTATGCCGAGATGCAGCAGTTGATCCATGATGACGGCGGCGTGATCGTCCTCGTCTTCAACAACTACGTCGAGGCGGCCTCGAAGAAGCTCGCGCACAACAAGATCGCGCCCAATTGGGAATGCGACGGCCTGAAGATCGCCGAGCGCTGGTGGTTTGCATAGGCCGGCTACGGCAGTGACGGCGGCTCCCGCACCTTCTTGCTCGCCGGAAGAGGCGGGAGCCCCCTTGCCGCCATCGGGTCAAGGTGCGGTGTCGACATGAATCCGCTGATCCGCACGATCATGCAGCGTCTGGGCTTCGGGCTGATCACGCTGTTCGTGGTCTCCGTGGTCCTGTCGCTCCTCGTCGGAGTCCTGCCCGGCGATTTCGCCACGCGGACCCTCGGCCAGGCGGCGACGCCGGAGACGGTTGCGGCTTTCCGCCACGAGATCGGCCTCGATCGGCCGCCGGTCGAGCGCTATCTCCACTGGCTGGGCGGCGTGGTGCGCGGCGACTTCGGCACCTCCTATTCCGGCGCCGGCAGCCTCACCGGCAATCGGCGCGCGGTGGCCGATCTCATTGCCCCGCGGCTGGTGAATACGCTGTTCCTGGCCGGACTTGCCGCCATCGTGGCGGTGCCGCTGGCGCTGACGCTCGGCCTGCTGGCGGCGCTCTATCGGAACGGGGTCTATGACCGGCTCGTGAACCTCGTGACCCTGACGTCGATTTCCGCGCCGGAATTCTTCGTCGGCTACATCCTGGTGCTGTTTCTGAGCAGCGGTGCGTACTTTCAGGTCTTTCCGGGGATCGCGCAGGTCGAGCCGGATACCTCGATTCTCGATCGCGCCTATGCCTGCGCGCTGCCGGCGCTGACGCTCGTTCTCGTCATCGTCGCGCACATGATGCGCATGACGCGCGCCTCGGTCATCAATCTGCTGGCGAGTCCCTACATCGAGATGGCGCGCCTCAAGGGCTCGGCGCCGCGCCGTGTCATCGTGCACCATGCGCTGCCCAATGCCTGGGCGCCGATCTCCAACGTCATCGCCCTCAATCTCGCCTATCTGATCGTCGGCGTCGTCGTGGTGGAAAAAGTGTTCGCCTATCCCGGCATTGGCCAGCTTATGGTCGATGCGGTGGGCAAGACGGACGTACCGGTCATCCAGGGTTGCGCGTTGATCTTCGCCGGCATCTACATCCTGCTGAATCTGGCCGCCGACATCGTCGCAATTGCCACCAATCCCCGACTGCTGCATCCGCGATGACCAACGCACCGAACACACTCGACGTGGCCGAAGAAGCGACGGTGCTGGCGGAGCATCAGCCGTTGATCGTACGGCGCACGCGGCTCGGACGAGCGTGGTTCGAGCTGCGCCGGGCGCCCCTCACCGCATGGTTCGGCCTGATCGTCATCCTCGTGTATATCTTCACGGCGGTCTTCGCGCCGCTCATCGCTCCCTATGGCGAGACCGATCTCGTCGGCGGGCCTTTCGACCCGTGGAGCGACCAGAATCTCCTGGGCACCGACCAGCTTGGCCGCGACATGTTCTCGCGGCTGATCTATGCGGCGCGCAATACGATGGGCATTGCCGTTTTGACGACGGCCCTGTCGTTCACCCTCGGCGGCCTCTTCGGGCTGCTCGCGGCCGTGCTGCGCGGCTGGGTCGACCAGATCGTCGGCCGCATCGTCGACGTCATGATGTCGATCCCGCAACTGATCTTTTCGCTCGTGCTGCTGTCGTTTTTCGGCACCTCCGTCCTCAATCTTGCACTCGTGATCGGCATTCTCGATTCGACGCGCGTCTTTCGTCTGACTCGCGCCGTGGCCACGAATATCGCCGTGCTCGACTTCGTCGAGGCCTCCAAGCTGCAGGGCGAGGGATTGTTGTGGGTCATGACGCGGGAGATCCTGCCGAACATCCTGCCGCCCCTGGTGGCTGAATTCGGCCTTCGCTTCTGCTTCGTATTCCTGACCATCAGTGCGCTCTCGTTTCTCGGCCTCGGCATTCAGCCACCCTCAGCGGACTGGGGCTCGATGGTCCACGACAATGCGACACTGATCAGCTTCGGCGATCCGACGCCGCTGCTGCCGGCCGGCGCCATTGCGCTGCTCACGGTCGCCGTCAACTTCGTCGTCGACTGGTTCCTGCACAAATCGAGCGGGCTCAAGGAGTAGTTGCCGGATGTCCGTCGTCGACGCTGTCAGGCCTGCCGAGCCGCCGCCCAAGCCGCGCGGCAAGGGCGACGTGCTGCTCGAAATCCGCGGCCTCCGCATCGAGGGCCAGAGCGACGAGAAGTGGACCCAGATCGTCAAGGGCGTCGACCTGACGCTGCGTCGGGGTGAGGTCCTCGGCCTGATCGGCGAGTCCGGCGCCGGCAAATCGACCATCGGCCTCGCCGCCATGGCCTATGCGCGGCCCGGCTGCCGGATCACCGCCGGCACGATCATGTTCGACGGCAAGGATCTGGCGCAGGCCGGCGACGCCGAAAAGCGCCGCATCTGGGGCGCCAAGATCGCCTATGTCGCCCAGTCGGCCGCCGCGTCATTCAACCCGGCCCATCGCCTGATCGAACAGTACGCGGAAATGCCGCTGATCCATGGGCTGACCGGGCCCGAGGAGTGCCGGCGCGAGGCGGTCGACCTCTACCGCCGGCTGCGCCTGCCCGAGCCCGAGACCATCGGCTTCCGCTACCCGCACCAGGTGTCGGGCGGCCAGCTGCAGCGCGCCATGACGGCCATGGCCATGTCCTGCCGGCCCGACCTCATCGTCTTCGACGAGCCGACGACGGCGCTCGACGTCACCACGCAGATCGAGGTGCTCGCCGCCATCAAGGACATCGTGCGACAGTTCCACACCGCCGCCATCTACATCACCCACGACCTCGCGGTCGTCGCCCAGATGGCCGACCGCATCATGGTCCTGCGCTACGGCGAGCTGGTGGAGGAGGCGCCGACCCGGCAGATGCTGACCAACCCGCAGCAGGCCTATACGAAATCGCTGTGGGCGGTGCGCTCCTTGCGCAAGGACGAGGCGCGCGGCGACGAGATGCTGCTGCGGGTCGACCATGTCGATGCCGGCTATGGCGGCGCCGTCAGGGTGCTGGAGGACGTGTCCGTCGCCGTGCCGCGCGGCCGCACGGTGGCGGTGGTCGGTGAGTCCGGGTCCGGCAAGTCGACGCTGGCGCGCGTCATCACCGGCCTCTTGCCGCCGATCAAGGGCACTGTCGTCTTCGAGGGCAAGCCGTTGCCGCCGGCGCTGAAGGACCGCTCGAAGGACCTGCTGCGCCGCCTGCAGATGATCTACCAGATGCCGGACACGGCGCTGAACCCGCGCCGGCGCGTGCGCGACATCCTGGGCCGGCCGCTGACGCATCAGCTCGGGCTGCGCGGGTCGGCGCGCGACCGCCGCATCCGCGAGCTGCTGGAGATGATCGAGCTCGACGATCGCTTCGTCGACCGCCTCCCGGGCGAGCTCTCCGGCGGCCAGAAGCAGCGCATCTGCATCGCCCGGGCGCTGGCGGTCAATCCGGAGCTGATCATCTGCGACGAGGTGACCTCCGCGCTCGACCAGATCGTGGCCGAGGAGATCCTCAAGCTGCTGCTCCGCCTGCAGCGCGACCTCAACGTCTCCTATCTCTACATCACCCACGACCTGGCGACGGTAAAGGCCATCGCCGACGAGATCGTCGTCATGTATCGCGGCCGCGTGGTGCAGAGCGGGCCCAAGTCCCAGGTGCTGACCCCGCCGCACCACGACTACACGGACAAGCTCCTGTCCTCGGTTCCGGAAATGGATCCGGACTGGCTCGATCGCCTGCTGGCCCGCCGCCGGCAACCGGCCTGACCTCTCGCGCCCTATCAAGCGTTGCAGATTCGCGTATTTGCGGGTCTCGCCAACGGAGGCTCGGACAGCCGCCGAGCGTCCTTCGACAGGCTCGGGATGAGGGGCATTCTTTGTGCCACGAAGACTCTCCCTCATCCTGAGCCTGTCGAAGGACGCTGGATGCCGACGCAGCGCAATCCCGCGGGCATTGCGTCGGGCGGCGTTGGCCGATAAAACGGCCGCGGGCAGCGAGTGCCGCCTCGCCGGCGGCGTCGCCGGTCTGACGGTGAGGCAAAAAAAGGTCAACGATAACAATGAAAACAGTCACGAAGTTCCCGCGGCGTGTTAGGGAAATCGAGAACACCTGGATCACCCTGCGGGACGGCTGCCATCTGGCCGCCCGCATCTGGCTGCCGGACGACGCGGAACAGAATCCGGTCCCCGCCATCCTTGAATATCTTCCTTACCGCAAGCGCGACGGGACCATGGTCCGCGACCAGCTGACCCATCCCTATTTCGCCGGCCACGGCTATGCCGCCGTCCGCGTCGACATGCGCGGCAACGGCGAGTCGGACGGCCTGATGTGGGACGAGTATCTGGCGCAGGAGCAGGACGACGCCCTCGAGGTCATCGACTGGATCGCCCGCCAACTCTGGTGCACCGGCAAGGTCGGCATGATGGGAATCTCCTGGGGCGGCTTCAATGCGCTGCAGGTCGCGGCGCGCCGGCCCCCAGCGCTCAAGGCCATCATCACCATCGATTCCACGGTCGACCGCTACGCCGACGACATCCACTACAAGGGCGGCTGCCTGTTGCTCGAGAACCTCGGTTGGTCGTCGACCATGCAGTCCTATTCGTCACGGCCGCCCGATCCGCTGCTGGTCGGCGCCCGCTGGCGCGACATGTGGCTGGTGCGCCTCAAGAACGAGCCGCTGCTGCTCGAGCCCTGGCTCAAGCATCAGCAGCGCGACGACTACTGGAAGCACGGCTCGGTCGGCGAGAACTACGACGCCATCGAGGCCGCCACCTTCGCCATCGGCGGCTGGGCCGATGCCTACAAGAACGCGGTGCCGCAGCTCGTCGCCAACATCAGGAAGGCGCCGGTCAAGGGGCTGGTCGGGCCCTGGCTGCACAAGTACCCGCATTTCGCCGTACCCGGCCCGGCCATCGGTTTCCTGCAGGAGGCGCTGCGCTGGTGGGACCAGTTCCTCAAGGGCACGGACACCGGAGTCAGCAAGGACCCGGCCTATGTCGCCTACATGCAGGACAGCGTCCTGCCGCGCCCGTCCTACAAGGAACGCCCCGGCCGCTGGGTCGCCGAAGACAAGTGGCCGTCGAAGGCGGTCAAGCCGCAGCTCTTCAAGCTCAACCGCGGGTCCCTCGACAAGCGGGCCGCGGCGTCGGTGAAGCTGACGCTGGCGTCGCCGCAGACCACCGGGGTGGCGGCCGGCGAGTACTGCGCGATCTGGCTCGGGCCGGAGGCGCCGCTCGATCAGCGCCTCGACGACGGCGGCTCGCTCACCTTCGAGACGCCGCCGCTCGCCGCCGACATCGAGATCCTCGGCGCGCCGGCGCTGACGCTCCATGTCGCCGCCGACAAGCCGCAGGCGAATCTCGCCGTGCGTCTCTGCGACGTGCATCCGGGCGGCGAGTCGACCCGCGTCACCTACGGCGTGCTCAATCTCTGCCACCGCGACGGCCACGCCCGCCCGGCGCCGCTGAAGCCCGGCAAGAGCTACAAGGTGAGCGTGGCCATGGACCACGTCGCCTACCGGTTCCCCAAGGGCCACCGCATCCGGGTCGCGATCTCGACCGCCTACTGGCCGCTCATCTGGCCGTCGCCCGAAGCCGTCACCCTCACGCTGCTGACCGGCAAGAGTGAGCTCGCCCTGCCGGTGCGGCCGAAGCGGCGCGAGAAACTGCGCCCGTTTCCGGAGCCCGAGGGCGCCGCGCCGGTCTCGCTCCGCTGGCTGCGCGAAGCCGGCAATTCGCGCACGGTCGAGATGGACGTCGTCACCGGCGAGCAGGTCATCCGCCTCGTCGACGATTTCGGCGAGGCCGAGAACCTCGCCCACGGCCTCATCGCCGGCTCGCTCGCCCGCGAGACCTACCGCATCAAGCCGGACGATCCCCTGAGCGCCGTCGCCGAGACCCACTGGACGCAGACGCTGCGCCGCGGCGACTGGTCGGTGCGCACCGAAGCCCGCTGCCGCCTCACCGCCGACAAGGACAGCTTCCACGTCACCGGCTCGGTCGAAGCCTACGAAGCCGACAAGCTCGTCCACGAAAAGAAGTGGGACTCGCGCATCAAGCGCGACCTGGTCTGAGCCGACTGGGCCGCCAAGAGAGTTCCCTCTCCCCAGGGGAGAGGGTGTGCGACGATTCTTCGTGGCGCGCCAAGCGAGGGAGGCGGGCCTGGAAACCGCCTCCCTGCCTGGGCTGCCCGGCGGCCGGGGCTCGCAACCCTGCCGCCGCTTGCGCCGCTGCTCGCGTTGACCGCCACGAGGAAGCGGCTCTGCCGAGCGGAATCCAGCGTCGCCTGCCGTTTCCACCCACGCACTAACCTCGCAAGTCGCGTGCCAGATGCGGCCGGCGCGGCGTCCCGCGCGCATCGCCTGCAACGGCGGGACTTGCGCGCCGTTGCCGCCCGGGCCACGACAATCAAATCGTCGGTGCTGTTGCCGTCTCCCTATGCAGACGCGTCGATGCTGCCTAAATCTTGCTCGCGCCACGACGGAGGAAGTTCGATGCTGAAGTGGATCATCCGGCGCCGTCTCACCGGGTTCGAGCGCGCCCACGACTACGACATGAGCTACGCCCACGACATCCTGCGCGCGAGCCTCCCGGCGTTCCGCCGCTTCGCCCGCATTCTCGGCATGGCCGAATATCATCAGGACGTGCCGCTCGCCACCTGGTATGCCGCCAAGCTCGCCGCCACCCTGGCCGAGGATTGCGGCCCCTGCACGCAGCTCGTCGCCAGCATGGCGGAGCGCGCCGGCGTGAAGGCCGCCGACCTGCACGCCGTCATCGCCGGCGATGCCGCCGCGATGGGCGAGGACGCCGCGCTCGGCTACCGCTTCGCCCGGGCGACGCTGCGCCGCGACCTCGCCGCGGCCGACCGGCTGCGCGCGCAGGTGCTCGAGCGCTGGGGCGAGCGCGCGCTCGTCTCGCTGGCGCTCGCCATCGCCGCCGCCCGCGTCTTCCCGACCGTGAAGTATGCGCTCGGCCACGGTCGCGCCTGCTCGCGCGTCACCGTCGGCGGCGAGAGCGTCGTAGCGGCGGCGCATGCCGAACTCGCCGCCTGAGCATGGACAAGTCGCAGTTCGCCGATCTCGCGGTGTGGATCACGGAAGCCGGGTTGGCCGGCCGGCCGGACACCCTGATGCTGACGGAATTCTGCGAGCGCGCCGTGGCGGCCGGGCTGCCGCTCGCCAGCGGCGTCGTCGTGATCGACACGCTCCATCCGATCTATGAGGGCCACGCCATCCGCTGGTATCACGACAACCGCGAGACGACGCTGCAGAACTATGGCCGCACCAGCGAGGGCGAGGCGGCCGAGAACTACCGGCGCAGCCCGTTCTACTATCTCGTCCAGTCCGGCGAGCCCTATCTGCGCCGGCGCCTCACGCCGCAGACCGACCTCGAGTTCACGACCCTCGACAAGGTGCGCGCCGAAGGCATGACCGACTATGTCGGCATCCTCAACCGCTTCGCCCCCGAAGGGGTCATCGGCGACATGGACTGCGTCTATTCATCCTGGATGACGGCGCGGCCGGAAGGCTTCGCCGATGCCGATATCGAGGCGCTCAGCCGCCTGCTGCCGTTCCTGGCCCTCGCCATGAAGTGCGCCGCGCTCGCCCGCACCGCCCAGAACCTCGTCGAGGCCTATCTCGGCCGCGACGCCGGTCGTCTCGTCATGAGCGGGCGCATCGCCCGCGGCGTCGCCGACCGCATCAACGCCGTGCTCTGGTTCAGCGACCTGCGCGGCTACACCCGCATCACCGACACGGCGCCGCCCGAGCAGATCATCCCGCTGCTCAACGACTACGCCGACGCCGTCATCGCCTCCATCCACGCCAAGGGCGGCGACGTGCTGAAGCTGATCGGCGACGGGGTGCTCGCCATCTTCCGCGCCGACGACCGCCCGCGCGCCTGCCTCAAGGCCATCGCCGCCGCCACCAAGGCCGAGCAGGCCATCGCCGCGCTCAACGAGCGCCGCGCCGCCGCCGGCCTGCCGACGACGCAGATGTATCTCGGCCTCCATATCGGCGAGGTCTTCTTCGGCAATGTCGGCAGCGCGGACCGCCTCGACTTCACCGTCGTCGGTCCGGCCGTCAACGAGGTCAGCCGCATCGCCGCCATGTGCCGCTCGGTCGACCAGACCGTCCTCGTCTCCGCCGCCTTCGCCGCGGCGCTCGGAGCGGCCGGGCCGTCACTCGTCTCCGTCGGCCGCTATGCGCTCCGCGGCGTCGGCCACCCGCAGGATCTCTTCACCCTCGATCGCGAGCCGCCGGCCTGACGCCGGGGCTTTCCTACGGCCGGTCGACCGTCAGGATGATGGCTGAGGGGTCGCGCGCGTGGTCGAGCTGCACCGTCACGGTCTGGAAGATCTTGCCCATGGAGGCGCCGACCGTGCTCATCGAGACGGTGAGGCCGATGGCGAGGAGGCCGGCGAACAGGCCGTACTCGATCGCGGTGGCGCCGGATTCGTCGTCCGTGAAGGCCTTGAGCAATTTCAGCATGGCGTCGATCCTCTCGGCAGCCGCCAACACTCTGTTGACGCCGCGACTATGCCCGGCGAATGCAACGGGCGTACGACTGCCGGCGCTTCCGTTGTGACGTTTTGTAATGCCGGGTGCTCCGCCGGCCGACGGCTCCGCGGCCGCGTTAATGGACGCCGGTCGCCGCATTAACCGCGGTTGCTTGCGAATTTTTAACGGTATGCGGCTAATCCTCTGGGGATCACGAAACGGGTCGCGCGGCGACATCCGGATGCCCGCCGGGCACCGACAGGCATCGCCGCCACAAACGCTTTGCGAGGAACAGTGACCCACGACAACAGCCAGCATGACGGCGCGACGGCGGCCGACCGGCCCGTCTCGACGCAGGCGGTGACGAAGACCGTCCTCGTCATCGAGGACAACGAGCTCAACATGAAGCTCTTCCACGACCTCCTGCGCACGCGCGGCCACACCGTGCTGCAGGCGCGCGAGGGCACGGCCGGCTTCGAGCTGGCGCGCCAGCATCGCCCCGACCTCATCCTCATGGACATCCAGCTGCCCGGCGTCTCCGGCCTCGTCGTCGCCGGCTGGATCAAGGAGGACGCCGAGCTGAAGTCGATCCCGATCATCGCCATCACCGCCATGGCCATGAAGGGCGACGAGGACCGCATCCGCCAGGGCGGCTGCGACACCTACATGGCCAAGCCCATCTCCGCCCCCATCTTCCTCAAGACCGTCGACCAGTTCCTGCGCTAGCCGGCAAGCGCTCCGCCGGGCGCTCGAATGCATTCCCCCGCCCCTTGTGGGCGGGGGATTCAGGGGGCGGGGTCTCGCGCGCGGCAGCGCGCCAGAGACTCGCTTCCCTCGCCGAGCGCGGCATTTCGCCGTCGCTGCCTCTCAACCCGAGTCTCTTAACGCGCGGCCTCGGGCAGGGTCCGCCTCCCCCATTTGGGAGGAGCGCCTCCACGCGGCATCCGCTATGCCATGGAGCGGGATGCGAAGGAGGGTGCCGCGCCATGACCAGCTATCCGGTCCACTCGCCGGCTGAATTGCAGACGGCCTGCGCGCGCGTGCAGGCTGGCGATGTCGTCCTGGTTCACGCAGGCTGCTACGCAACGCCGTCGACCCTCACCAAGAAGCGCGGCAGCCTCGATCGCCCGATCGTCATCCGCATGGCCGACGACGGCTGGGTATCCGGCGGCAAACCGCCCGATCCGGCCTGGGGCGGCGGCGATCCCGCCAAGGACAGCCCGCCGAAGCCGGGCCTGACCGACTTCGCCTTCCTCGTCATCGACGACTGCGCGCATATCGCCATCGACGGCCTGCGGATCCGCGATTGCTGGCCGAGCATATTCTTCGTCAAGGACACGGACCATCTGACCCTGCGCAACTGCTGGCTGCGGAACGGCACCTACGCGATCTTCGCCAAGGGTACGCCGACGTCGCACCTGTTGATCGAAGACAACGAATGGCGCCAGGACGATTCGCCGGAGCATCTGCTGTGGACGCAGATCGACTGGGCGCGCGCCCATGGCGGCGAAGGCGCGGACGGCGCCTACCGCTACTTCAACGGCGGCTTTCTGTCGTCGAAGAATATTCGCGGCAATGTGGTCGTGCGCCGCAACCGGATCATGGACGCGTACAACGGCATCCGCCTGAAGGCCGACGACCCGCTTCCGAAGGTCGATCAGATGCCGCGCGTGAATGCCGACATCCACATCGTCGACAACGATTTCATCCGCATCCGCGACAATCCGGTGGAGCCGGAGGCGGCAGCCTTCAACTGGCATGTCCGCCACAACCGGCTGCTGGACTGTCACGCCTGGTTCTCGTTCGACGGCGTCACCGGAGGCTACTGGTATTTCTACGGCAATACCGGCCGCTTCGACACGCGCCAGGGCACGGGCGGCATCGAGGGCCACACCATGGGGCGCGTCCTCAAGCTCAGCTATGAGACGCAGCCGCCCGACCCCGAGAGCGTGGGTGTCCCGATCTTCCCCTGGTTCGTCTTCAACAACAGCTGGCATCTGCGCTGTCCCCTGATCGGCGGAGCAAATCCCATCGTCCCGGCGGTGGGCGAGGGGCCCGATTTCACCGCTCATCTCGATTTCTTCAACAACGCCTTCGCCTGGTGCGACCCCGGCCGCTACGGCAACTGGGTCTGCGAGCCCATCGAGATCATCCATTTCCTCGACTTCCCCCGCAGCACTGACACGCACTTCGACTACGACATCAGCGACCGCAGCGACTTCGTTGCCTATTTCCAGGACGCGAATTGGGGCGAGGCGAACGGCCTGACCACGCGGAGGCCGCTCTTCGAAGACCCGCAGACCGGCAAATTCGCCCTGGCCATGGGCAGCGACGCCCACCGCTCCGGCTGGGTACGCGACGTGCCGCAGCCGGGTTCCGGCGGTGGTGCGCCGCTACGCAAGCAAGCCGACGGCACCCTCAACCGCGGCGCCATCCAGGACTATGGCCTCATCCAGGTGCCCAACCTGGAGGCACAGACCGCGGCGCTGCTGACGGAGATGGGGGTGGAGGTGTAACCCCCCTTTGGCAACGGTCCAGCCACCGCATCGTTCTTTCACGTCTCAATAACGGTCGCAGACTAGACTTGGCCGTCTTGCCGAGCGGAGGATCCATGGGCGCCTGGGGCGCAGCGCTTTATTCCGGCGATTTCGCCGCCGATCTGCGCGGCACGGTCAAGGCGGTGGCGCGACTGCCGTTCGAGCCGGACCGGCTCGTCGAGATCCTCTGCGAGTCCGAGCCGGGTGCCGCAAACGATCCCGCCGACGAGGACCACACCACCTTCTGGCTGGTCGTCGCCGACCAGTTCGCCAAGCGCGGCATCGTCTGCGCAAGCGTGCGCGACCGCGCGCTCGCCATCATCGACGAGGAGCGCGACCTCGCCATGCTGGCGAAGCTCGGCATGGATGCGCCCGGGCTGGCCAAGCGCCGCAAGCAGCTCGCCGAGCTGCGCGCGCGGCTCACGGCGCCGTTCGCCGCCAAGTCCCGTACCGTGCTCAAGCAGCCGCAGCCCTACGTCTTCTCCGTCGGCGACCTGGTCATCTACCCGGCCTCGGGCGGCAAGTGCATCAACCCCTATTTCCCGTCGAAGGAAAAGATCCCTGACTGGCAGCAGGATGGCTGGGGCGCCGCCCTCATCGTCGCCAGCGGCCGCGCCTTCGATTTCCTCGCCTGGTATCGCCCGCTGGTCCTCGGCCTTGCATTGCCCGCGAAGCCCGACCTCGCCGGCTTGCGCGCCCCCGCGCGCTGGCTCCTGCGCCGCCCCGGCACCTGCAGCGCCGCCCATGTCCGGAAGATGGAAATGGCGACGCTCGCAACCTTGCCGCTCGATGCCGAGAAGCTCGCCCGCCATTTCCCGGCCATGCGGCCCGGCACCGCCTACGCCGTCGACGACATCTCCATCGCCAACGTCCTCAGCGCCGACGGCCCCGCCGACCTCATGGCCAAGCCGCAGCCGCCCCTCTGGAAGCGACAGCTCTATCCGCCGCTCGCAAGCCTCGGCGAGATCCTCGCCGGCTGAGCGGAGCCTGGGATTTTCGCTTGCATGTTCTCTAAATGTTCCGTATGCTGGTCCAGCTGTTGGACATCGTGAAGAGGTCTCCGAGCCGTCGGCGCCGTGGGCTGGCCCGTTGGGTCGGATGGCCCCTACCGCAAAATGCCTTAGGCTCGTTTTTCCAGTTTTGAGTGGATCGACGAGACGAGGGAGGTCGAAACACCACCCGCATCCGGCAGGCGACTCCGCTGGACATGGGGTTCATCGCTCGATTCCCGGTTGTAGGGGCGACCGGCAGGTCGCCCGCCCATCAGCCGCACAGATCGACGGGCGACCTGCCGGTCGCCCCTACACACGGATCATTCTTCGCTGGGCATGGGTCCATCGCTCGTTTTCGCGAGCGGCGGGCTCATCCCGCGATCTTCAGCATCCGCCGCAGCGCCTTGCAGGCCGCCTTGAACTCGCTCTTCGCGTCCTCGCTCATGGCGCGGCCGCGCAGCCAGCCATGGATGAGGCGCGGGGCGTTGCGCAGCTCCACCGCCACCCCGGCGTTGCGCAGGCACTCGGCATAGAGCCGGCCGTCGTCGCGCACGGGGTCGTACTGGGCGGTGCTGATGAAGGCCGGCGGCAGGTTGCGGAAGCTCGGCGCCAGCATCGGCGCGGCATAGCAGGTGGCGCGCGCCGGCTTGCCGCCCATGTAGTGGTTCCAGTAGAGGGCCATCGCCTCGCGCGTCAGCATCGGCGCCTCGGCGTTCTCGTGGCAGGAGGGCAGGTCGAAGTCGTTGCCGCAGGCCGGGTAGATCAGCACCTGGCCGGCGAGCGCCGGGCCGTTGCGGTCGCGCGCCGCCAGCGCTACCGCCGCCGCCAGGTTGCCGCCGGCGCTGTCGCCGCAGACGGCGATGCGGCCGGCATCGATGCCGAACTCGCCGGGGTGGCCGGCGACATGCGCCAGCGCCGCATAGGCGTCGTCGAAGGCGGCCGGGAAGGGGTGCTCCGGCGCCAGCCGGTAATGCACGGCGATGACGACCGCGCCGGTCTTGCCGCAGATGTCGGCGGTGATGCTGTCGTGGCTGTCGAGGTCGCCCAGCACCCAGCCGCCGCCGTGGAAGAAGAGGATGGCCGGCAAGGCCCCGCTCCCCGCCGGCCGGTAGACGCGCAGGGGGATGTCGATGCCGTCGGCGCGGATCGTCCGGTCCATGGCCCTGACGCCCTCCGGGTACGGGCGGGCGAAGGCGCCGCAGAGGTCGAGATAGGCCTGCCGCTGGTCCTCGAGCGAGCCGTGCTCGGCCTCGTCGTCATAGAGCTGGTCGGCCAGCTCGATATAGGCCTTGATCCCCGGGTCGAGATTGAGCGCCACCGTTTCCCCTTCCGCAGCCGGCATGCGAAACCCCATCATGTCGCGGCCGGCCGCATCGGGCAATCGGCTTGCCAAACCCGCCGCGCGCGCCCATCTATCCGGCAGTTGCCGCCGCGAGCGCCCGCCGTCTTGTCCATCACT
Organism: Pseudomonadota bacterium; assembly: GCA_046724215.1. Lineage (GTDB taxonomy): Bacteria > Pseudomonadota > Alphaproteobacteria > Dongiales > Dongiaceae > JBKOWC01. The sequence goes on from JBKOWC010000082.1 coordinate 14,966, forward strand.
TCCGACGATCTCGGCCAGACGATCCGCACGCTGGCGCAACGGCTGGGCGCCTCGCTCGGCGGTGCCGCCCGCGGCCTTGCCGACTATGCGCTGCGCCGCCGGCTGCGCGTCGCCGTCACTGGCTTGAGCCGCTCCGGCAAGACCGTTTTCCTAACGGCCCTGCTGCACAACCTGCACCTTGCGGCCCGCCTCAAGGAAGGGCAGACCGGCCACCTGCCGTTCTTCGATCCGGTCGCCAAGGGCACGCTCGAGGATGTCGGCCTCTGGCCGATCGACGAGCTTCCGGCCTTCCCGTTCCTGCCCAACCTCGACCGCCTGCGCGACACGCCGCCCGAGTTCCCGCCGAGCACCACCGGACTCTCGGGCTTCGGCGCCGCGCTCCGCTACCGGCCGCAAGGCTTCCTCGGCCGCCAGCTCGTCGACAGCACCACGGTCGAGATCGAGATCGTCGACTACCCCGGCGAGTGGCTGCTCGACCTGCCGCTCCTCGAGCAGAGCTACGCCGAATGGTCCGCCGCCACGCTGCGCCTCGCGCAGAGCGACGCGCGCGCGACGCTCGTCGGCGACTGGCGGCAGATCGATCCCGCCGCGCCGGCCTCCGAAGACGCGCTGGAGCAGGCGCGCGTCTCCTACACCGCCTGGCTGCAGGCCTGCCGCGAGCAGCCGCTCGACCTGAGCTTCCTGCAGCCCGGCCGCTTCCTGCGCCCCGGCGCGGGCATCGATCCTGCCGCCCTCCGCTTCTGCCCCCTGTCGCTGCCCGGAGAGCCGAGGCGCGGCAGCATCGCCGAAGCCATGCGCGAGCGCTTCGAGCGCTACAAGGCGACGATCGTCCGCCCCTTCTACGAGACGGTCTTCAGCGGCTTCGACCGCCAGCTCGTGCTCGTCGACGTCATCGGCGGCCTCAACGCCGGCGCCGAATCCTTCGCCGACATGCGCCGCGCGCTCGCCGCCGTGCTGCAAAGTTTCGCGCGCGACGACGAAGGCCTGCTGGCCCGCCTCTTCCGCTCGCGCACGGAGAAGGTCCTGTTCGCCGCCACCAAGGCCGACCATGTCACCGCCAACCAGTTCCACAACCTGCGGCTGCTGTTGCGCGCGATGGTGGCCGACGGCGCCGGGCGCCTGCCCGCCATCGGCGCCGAGACCGACTTCGCCGCGCTCTCCGCCATCAAGTGCACGGCCAACCGCCGCGTCCTCTACCAGGGCCAGCAGATCACCGTGCTCGAGGGCAGCATCAAGGGCCGCAGCGAAGTCGAGCAGCTCTTCCCCGGCGAGATCCCCGAGCACCTGCCGACGCCGGAGGACTGGGCCGCCGACCGCTTCCGCTTCTACGATTTCGTGCCGCCGTCGCTCGCGCGTGACAGGGCGCGCGGCATCCCCCATATACATCTCGACAAGGCGCTGCAGTTCCTGATCGGAGATCTGTTCTGGTGAACGATACCGCTCGCATCAAGCCGGGCATCCTGCCGAGCGGCGCCGCGACGCCGATCCCCGGTGCCATCGTCGAGCCGGAGCCGGCGCTGCCGGCAGTGCTGCAGTCGGCGGCCGTCCCCGACCTCGTCCGTCCCCGCCGCGGCTTCCGCTGGGGCCGCGCGCTCGTCGCCTCGGCGGTCCTGCTGATCGCCGGCATCGGCATCATCGACGCCGGCGTCTGGCTCGACGATCTCTTCGCCCGCAGCACCGCGCTCGGCTTCGTCGGCACCGCCCTCTTCGGCGCCGTCGCCGCGGCGCTCCTCGGGTTCGCCGGCAGCGAGTACCGCAACCTGCTGCGGCTGCGCTCCGCCCAGGGCATCCGCGACCAGGGCTACCGCCTCGCCCAATCCGCCGGCACGTTCGAGGGCCGCGGCTTCATGGCCGATCTGGTGAAGCTCACCAGCGCCGGCCCGGCCGGCCGCGCGTTGTGCGACGATTTCCGCGACGCACTGGCCGACACCCACGACGATCGCGAAGCCCTGCAGCTCTTCGAGCGGATCGTGCTGCGCCCGCTCGACGAGCTTGCCTACGGCGCGATCCGCCGCGCCGCGCGCGACACCGCCGTCGGCGCCTCCATCAGCCCGGTCGGCGGCCTCGATGCCGCGATCGTGCTCTGGCGCTCCATGCGCATGGTGCGCGAGATCGCCGAGATCTACGGGCTGCGGCCGACCCGCCTCAGCCTCTTCGCGCTGGTCCGCCGCATGATCGTGACCGCCGCCTTCTCCGTGACGACGGACATGGTCGGCGACATCGTCGGCGCCCATGTCGGCGGCCGCGTCGCCGGCCTCGTTTCGGGCAAGCTGGCGGAAGGAATTTATGCCGGCGTGCGCACCGGCCGCCTCGGCATCCTCGCCGTCGAGCAGTGCCGCCCGCTGCCGTTCGCGGCCGACGACCGGCCGAACCTGCGCCAGCTGGTCTCGCAGAGCCTGGGCTCGCTGATCGCCTCGGCGGCGCCCGAGACCCGCTGAACCTCCGTGCTCGTTCCGGCGCGGCAGGGCGAGCCGCAGACGATCGGCTTCCTGCTGCTGCCGAGCTTCTCGATGATGGCGTTCGTCTCCGCGGTGGAGCCGCTGCGCGTCGCCAACCGCCTCGGCGGCGCCATGCACTACCGGTGGCAGATCGTCGCCGCCCACGGCACCGCCGTCACCGCCAGCAACGGCATGTCGCTGGTCGCCGATGCCGCCATCGAGGCCGAGCCTTCCTGCTCGCTGCTGGTCGTCTGCGCCGGCTTCGAGCCGGAGAAACAGTACAACCGGAAGATCGCCGCCTGGCTGCAACACGCGTCGCGCGCCGGCATCGCGCTCGCCGCGATGGACACCGGCAGCTTCATCCTGGCACGCGCCGGGCTGCTCGACGGCTATCGCGCCACCACCCACTGGGAGAGCCTCGACAGCTTCCGCGAGCGCTTCCCCAGGGTCGTCGTCGAATCCGGACTCTTCGTCATCGACCGCAACCGGCTCACCTGCGCCGGCGGCACGGCGGCGCTCGACCTGATGCTGCACCTGATCACACTCCAGCACGGCCACCGCCTCGCCGCCGCCGTATCCGAGCAGTTCATCCACGCCCGCATCCGCGACCCACAGGACCGCCAGCGCATGGAGCCGGGCGTCCGCCAGGGCATCGCTCATGCCGGGCTCGCGCGCGTCATCGAGCTCATGGAGGCGCGCCTCGAGGACCTCGCCAGCGCCGCCGACCTCTGCGGCGCCGCCGGCGTCTCGCAGCGCCAGCTCGAGCGCATGTTCCGCAAGCACTTCCAGCTGACGCCCTGGCGATACTACCTGCACCTGCGGCTGCAGCGGGCGCAGGCGCTGCTGCAATATACGGAACTGCCTGTCGTCGAGGTCGCCGTCGCCTGCGGTTTCAACTCGGCGGCGCATTTCTCCCGCACCTATGCGCGCTGGGCCGGCAAGGCGCCGAGCGCGGAGCGAGCGCGGCTGAACGCCGGCATCATGCCCTCCCTGCGCTAGCGGCGAATTTGATCATTCGGCTGTCGGAATTTCTCAAGCGCCAGCGCGCCCGCGGGACGAGCATGCGGGCCACGAAATTCGGGAGATGCCAGCGATGAATACCGAGGTCATCGTCACCTGCGCCGTCACCGGCGCCGGCGACACGGTAAGCAAGCATCCGGGCGTGCCGGTGACGCCGAAGCAGATCGCCGATGCGGCCGTCGAGGCGGCCAAGGCCGGGGCCGCCGTGGCCCACATCCACGTGCGCGATCCCAAGACCGGCAAGGGCAGCCGCGATCCCGCCCTCTACCGCGAGGTGGTCGACCGCGTGCGCTCCAGCAACACCGACGTCGTCATCAATCTCACGGCCGGCATGGGCGGCGACTTCGAGGTGCGCGACGACGAGCCGGCGAAGGCCGGTTCGGCCACCGACATGGTCGGCCCGCTCGACCGCCTCATCCATGTCGAGGAGCTGCTGCCGGAGATCTGCACGCTCGACTGCGGCACGCTCAATTTCGGCGACGGCAACATGATCTACATCTCCACGCCGAAATACCTGCGCGAGGGCGCCAAGCGCGTCAAAGAACTCGGCGTGAAGCCGGAGCTGGAGGTGTTCGACACCGGCCATCTCTGGTTCGCCAAGCAGATGATGAAGGAAGGCCTGCTCGAGGGCGCGCCGCTGTTCCAGGTCTGCCTCGGCATCCCCTGGGGTGCGCCGGCGGATACGACCTCGATGAAGGCCTTCGTCGACCAGCTGCCGGAGAACTGCCACTGGGCCGGATTCGGCATCAGCCGCATGCAGATGCCGATGGTGGCGCAAGCGATGCTGCTCGGCGGCAACGTCCGCGTCGGTCTCGAGGACAACCTCTTCCTCGAAAAAGGCGTGCTGGCCTCGAACGGGCAACTGGTCGAGAAGGCGGTCAACATCATCCAGCTGCTCGGCGGCCGCGCCCTTACGCCGGCCGAGGCACGCCAGAAGCTCGGCCTGCGCCCCCGCAACTAGTCAACCGAAAGGCTCGCATCCATGCCACAAGCAGGCTCGCGGCCCATCAAGACGGTGGGCATAGTCGGCGGCGGCGTCATCGGCGGCGGCTGGGCGGCGCGCGCGCTGGCGCACGGCCTCGACGTCGTCGCAAGCGATCCCGCGCCGGGCGCCGAACAGGCGCTCCGCGCCAGCATCGCCAATGCCTGGCCGGCGCTGACGCGCATCGGGCTGAAGCCGGGTGCCGACCAGAAGCGGCTGAGCTTTGTCAAGACGATAGCCGAGGTCGGGGCGAAGGCCGATTTCATTCAGGAAAGCGCGCCCGAACGCATCGACCTCAAGCGCAAGCTGCACGCTCAGATCGACGCCGCGGCCGCTCCTGACGTCATCATCGCCTCCAGTTCGTCCGGCCTGCTGCCCTCGGAATTCCAGGCCGATTGCAAGCATCCGGAGCGCGTGATCGTCGGCCACCCCTTCAATCCGGTCTACCTGCTGCCGCTGGTCGAGGTGCTCGGCGGCAAGAAGACCGGCGCCGCCGCCATCGACAATGCCATGGTCTTCTACACGGCGATCGGCATGAAGGCGCTGAAGGTGCGCACGGAGGTGCCCGGCTACATCGCCGACCGCCTGCAGGAAGCGCTGTGGCGCGAGATCCTGCATCTGGTGAACGACGGCGTCGCCACGACCGGCGAGATCGACGATGCCATCCGCTATGGGCCCGGCCTGCGTTGGGCGTTCATGGGCACGAATCTGATCTATCATCTGGCCGGCGGCGAGGGCGGCATGAAACACATGCTCGAGCAGTTCGGCCCGGCGCTCGACCTGCCCTGGACCAACCACAAGGCCCCGAAGCTGACGCA
>JBKOWC010000359.1:0-27100 GCA_046724215.1 Pseudomonadota bacterium
TCCGCCTTATAGTTCTCGGCGACGCGGCGTGCAATACGGCCGAGTTGCAGCTCCACAATCCGTCGAATGATCTCGTCGGACAGCGGGATATAGGGGACCACCGTCACGCGACCGAGAAAGGCGGGCTTGAAGATCTTGAGCAGCTCCGGCCGCAGCGCCTCGGCTAGTCCGGCGGCATCCGGCATCGTCTCGGGATCGGCACAGAGTTTATGGATCGCGTCGGTGCCGGCGTTCGAGGTCATGATGATGACGGTGTTCTTGAAGTCGATGTCGCGCCCCTCGCCGTCGCGCAGCATGCCCTTGTCGAAGACCTGATAGAACACGTCCTGAACGCCGGGATGGGCCTTCTCCATTTCGTCGAGCAGGACGACGCTGTAGGGCCGCCGGCGCACCGCCTCCGTCAACACGCCGCCCTCGCCGTAGCCGACATAGCCGGGCGGCGAGCCCATGAGCGTGGAGACTTTGTGCTCCTCCTTGAACTCCGACATGTTGATGACGGTGATGTTCTGCTCGCCGCCGTAGAGCAGGTCGGCCAGCGTCAGGGCCGTCTCCGTCTTGCCCACGCCGCTGGTGCCGACCATCAGGAACACGCCGATCGGCTTGCGCGGATCGGTGAGCTTGGCGCGCGAGGTGCGGATCGCCTGGGCGATGGTGTCGAGGGCATGCGGCTGGCCGACGATCCGTTCGGACATGCGCTCGTCGAGGGTGAGCACGGCGCGGATCTCGTTCGACACCATGCGGCCGACGGGAATCCCGGTCCAGTTGGCGACAACCTCGGCAATGGCCTGGCCGTCGACGCAGGGATGCAGCAGCGGCGCCTCGCCCTGGAGGGCCTTGAGCCGGCCGTTGACGTCGGCAAGCTCGTTGCGCCAGATCTCGATCTGCTCGGGCGGAGCGCCGGCCGCCGCCGGTTTGGCGTCGGCTGCCGGCTTGGTGGCGGGTTTAGCGGCGGGCGCCTTGCCATCTGCTGCGGCGCCATTGGCGGCATGGGCCGCTTCGAGCTTGTCGCGCAGCTCCCCGATCTTGCCGACCAGCTCGCGCTCCTGCTTCAGCCGCGCTTCGAGGGCCGCCAGCTCGGATTCGACGACGCCCCGGCGGTCCCGCTGGGACCCGAGGCGGGCGGCATCGCCCTGGCCGGTCGCCAGCTCGCGATTGAGGATGGCGATCTCGGTGTCCAGGTTCTGCAGTTCGCGTTGCCGGTCCTCGATCTCCGCCGGCGTCGCGCTCTGGCTCATGGCCACGCGGGCGCAGGCCGTGTCGATCAGGCTGACCGACTTGTCCGGCAGCTGGCGGCCGGCAATGTAACGATGCGACAGCCGCACCGCCTCACCCAGCGCCTCGTCGAGGATGCGGATCCGGTGGTGCTTCTCGAGCGTGCCGACCAGGCCGCGCATCATGTTGACGGCGACCTCCTCGGTCGGCTCTTCCACCTTCACGACCTGGAAGCGGCGCGCCAGGGCGGCGTCGCGCTCGAAGTACTTCTTGTATTCGGCCCAGGTGGTGGCGGCGATCGTGCGCAGCTCCCCGCGCGCCAGCGCCGGCTTCAGCAGGTTGGCGGCATCGTTCTGGCCGGCCTGGCCGCCGGCGCCGATCATCGTATGCGCTTCGTCGATGAACATGATGATCGGCTGCGGCGACGCCTTTACCTCATCGATGACGGATTTGAGACGATTCTCGAACTCGCCCTTCATCCCGGCGCCGGCCTGCAGCAGCCCGAGATCGAGAGTCCGGAGCGCGATGTTCTTGAGCGCCGGCGGAACATCGCCGGCCGCGATGCGCAGGGCGAAGCCCTCGACGACGGCCGTCTTGCCGACGCCGGCCTCGCCGGTAAGGATCGGGTTGTTCTGGCGCCGCCGTGTCAGGATGTCGATGACCTGGCGGATCTCGGCGTCGCGGCCCAGGACCGGGTCGATCTTGCCCTCCTTGGCGCGCTTCGTGAGATCGATGGTGAACTGGTCGAGCGCCGCGCTGCCCGGGCGCGGAGCGGCGGCTTCGCCGTCGCCGCCGGGAGCGCCTTCGGCCGCTGCCTCGGCGCCAGCGGCCTCAGCCGTGTTGGCGGTGATCTTCGGCAGTTCCCGGCGGAGCGTCTCCGGGACGATGCGCGCCAGTTGCGCGGACGCCTCCCGGGCGAGGCCGGCCAGCGATTCCTCGCTCAGGAGTGCGCACAAGAGATGTCCGGAGCGAACGCGCGCCGCCCCGAAGTCGAGCGACGCCAGCATCCAGGCCTCGCGTGCCAACTGCACGACATGCGGGGAGAGCGCCGGGGCGCGCGTGTTCCCGGTCTTCAGCCGGTCCAGCACCCGCGTCAAGTCCGCGGCCAGACGCGACGGTTCCACCTCGTACTGGCGCAGGACCGCCAGGAGGTCGCTGTCCGGCGCCTCCAGCAATTTCAGCAGCCAGTGTTCGATCTCGACGTTGAAGTTGCTGCGCGACAACGTCAGGCCTGCCGCCGCTTCCAACGAGCGCCGACACAAATCGTCCAACCTGCCAATCAAGGATTTGAGATCGACGGCCACCATCGCCCTACTCCCATTTCGCGAAAATGCTATGCGGTTCGGCGCGAAATACCCTCCATCGGGCATCAACCCCTAGCGCCGCGACGACGATGCGATCCAGTACCCCGACAGCCCATTCAGAGGTCACGGCCGCCATTTCTCGCTGCAGCTGTGATCCTAGCGATATCACCACCCCGTTGGCAATCGAACCACGCTTCAGACCGGCCGCCAAGATACATCGGTGCCGCTGTCATGCGACAAGCTCCGGCCAGAGTTTCTGCCAAAGCGGGACGCGGGTTTCTGTGATCTTCCGCACATAAGTTTGCAAGAACTCCACAGCCTCCGAATCATCCTCGATAGGCTTGCCGTCCTTCACCGGCCTTCGGCCATAGGCACACATGGCTCGCCAGACCTGCTCGGTTGCTGCCTCGACGGTGACCGGCGCTCCGGCGCGAAACATGCGGTATATGGCCGCTTCGAAATGGGACAGGGGGACGCCCGATCCCACCGCCGGGAGCGCCAGCGCAATGGACCCATCCGGCTCCACATCCTCGACGCCATCGGCGAGTACCCGATTGAGGCGCTCGGCTGGACCCGGATCGCCGGCGTTCGCTACAGGCTTCAAAGGTAGTGCCTGATCGGTACCGACCAGCGCACCGACGATCTCCAGGGCCGTGATGTCACTCTTGTTACGTGTCTCCGGCAGAGCGAGCAGTTCTGCGACCTTCCGCGGCCTCTCGGCCAGCGAATCGGCGATCGCACCATACACCGTCGGCTCGAGGTTGGCCTGGCCGGCCAGCACCTTGTGCGAAAATCCGAAGGCCTGCCGCGGGACCAGCAGAACGAGCGCCAGATTTCGCAACAGTTCCTCGCGTTTGCGGGCTTCCATCCGCGCGGCGCCGCGAATGAAGACGTCATCGCGAAAATTCCGGCCTGAGCAGAAGTCCCAGAGCGTCTCCTGAAGGGCACTTCCCTCGAATTCCCGCAGCAACTCCCGTTGTTCCGGACTGATCCGGAATTCGGGGACATTGCGGAGGAACCCTGCCGATCCGACAAATTCCAGCTTCGCGGCGGAAAGGTCGCGCGCGACATCGGTGTGGTACAGCGCGCTCCAGTGTTCGTTCAGGTACTCGTGTGCCAGATAGGCTCCGTGCAAGCGATTGGCGTGATCGACGATGGCGTCGACGAACTGATTGCCGGCGAGGATGCGCGCGTTCGCTGCGGCGAGTTTCTGTACGAGCCCGACCGCGGCGAGGACTTTACGGTCGCTGCGGTCCAACGACCCGGCGGTAATGTCCTTGAGCAGGCGCTGTACGGGCGTGCCGGAGGCCCAGCCCGGCATCGCATTGTAGCTGATATAGACGAGCCCCGCGGGCTTGAGGCGATAGCTGAGAAATCGGACGAGTGCCTGTCGTGCCGCCGGGCTGATCCAGCTGTAGACGCCATGAAGCGTCACGAAGTCGAACTGCGGCAACTGGCTCCGGCGCCCGTCGATCAGTTCCTCAAAGCTGGATTCCAGGAATTCGATGTTTTCGAGCCTGGCCGCCCTGGCGATGCCTGCGGCATGCGTTACATGAACCGGGTTGAAGTCCACCGCGACGAATTGCGCCCGCGGATTGCTGGCGGCGAGGACCAGGCTGGTCAGTCCCCTGCCGCAGCCAAGCTCGCAATAAGCGAACTCGTCGCCGACCGCAGCGGTTTCGATGCCGTTGAGCCAGCAAGCAAGCTGCATGATGACCGGCGATTGTCCGCGGCAGAATGCGGACGCGTATTCGACGTCCGTGACATATCCCGATCCCCAGCCGCTCATGCGATCCTTCCCCGAGATTCGTGGCGTCCGACCGGCATGTGTCGCTGGCGACCAGCCGCTCAGAGACTATCGAGCAGGAAGACCGCGTCCGAAACATCCTGCCGATACTCGTCCTCCTTCAGCCAGGTGTTCCAGCCGAGGCGCGGCACATAGGCGCCCTCGCGCGCCAGTGCCAGGAACGGCACCTCTTCCCTGGCCAGGGTGAGCTGCATGTCGAAACTGAAGGTCGGACCGACGTAGAGGCGGGTGAGATCGACGAGTTGGGTCAGCTCCTGACCGCCCGGCATGAGGGCGATGAACTGGCGGTAGTTCACCGGGCCAACGCGAATGCGAAAGCTGCCCTGCACGTCCCACATGCGCTCGCCGACGACGGCACTGACGCCAAGCTGGGCAAAGGCTCCCTCGGGAAGGCCGCGGCTCACCAGCGCCGTCAACTCATCGCGGGCCAGCCAGGCCCAGCGTCCGCGGAATTGCTCAATGCGCACCCGGCGTTCGAAGAAATCCGAAAGGATCGCCTCGAGTGCCACGACGGACCGCGGCCAGTGGGCATAGTGTCCGACATAGTGCGCGATCGCCTCGTCGGCGACGGCAAGGCGCCCGCGCAGGTGCGGCGTATCCAGGCCCGCCAACGCCATCAAGCACGAGGTGACCGGATCCTCGTCCGGGGCGTGGCGTTCGTAGGCCGCAGGCAGGCGGTACTTCTCCCAGGCCCGGTGGAATAGTGAAATCAGGCGATGGTTGAACAGGTCGAAGAAGTCGCGCAGCGAGAAGCTCTTGTCCCGCAGGCTGCGGATCAGGAGCTCGGTATAGTGCTGCGGCAGCACGCCGGACGGGCCGGTCAAGCCGAAGAAGCCGACGGCCAGGGCAGGAGGATGCGGCGCGCTCTCGCCGTCGGCGGCGGGCGGGGTAGCGTCGAGCACGGTCGCCGTTGGAAAGACGAGCGCCTGATACGCCCCGAAGCGCACGGCCTCATTCCGTGGATTCACGTCTTCGCCGACGCGGCAGCCCTCGCGCGCATCCGTTGCCCGTCGTGCCGCACGCTCGAGAACCTGCACCGCCTGGAAGAACTCGAAGGCGTGCGGCTCCTCGAACAGTCGGTCGATCAGAGCAGTTCTTGATCGCCTGCGCGCGGTGGCCATCTGCGCAACACTCCGGGCCGACCCTGCAGTTTCACGGTCAGCCGCGTGAAGGAGTTGATCGAGCCGTAGAGCGCCAGGAACCGCTCCAACACGGCGGCGAGAAGATAGAGGCCGCTGCTGGCAAAACGCTGTTCGTCGAAGACGATTTCCACGTCGAGCCCGCGGCAGAACGCCCCCATTTCACTGCTGGGGGCCCGCGCCATGCCGCGCCGAGTGCGAACATCGAGGAGACTGTCGATGGCGACGCGCGTCTCGGAGGAGTCGCGAAAGTCGTAGAGCTTGAGTATTTCCCGCAACGCCTCCGCCCCCTCGTCATCGCGCGAAATCGAAAGATGGTTGAGGCTGAGATGCGACATCAATCGCCATAGCGCGCGATTGCGCATCGGCACGCGGACGGTCGGCGTAGGCGGCGTCAAACAATGCACGCCGACGACGCCGGCCAACGGTTCGACAAGCTGCAGCTGCGGACGCCCCCCGCCGTACGGCAAGCGGCTGGGCAGGTCGCGGTTGAGACAGGTGGTCTTGAGCGACAACACCGTGTCCGCGGGCACCGACGGATTGAAGTCGAGATCGACGAGCGACAGGAACACCTCGGTCGCCGGGTCGCGTTCGCCCGCGGTGCGCCTTGCCGGATGCCAGAATGTCCGTTGTCCCTGTCCACCGGGCGCATGTTTCACCGAGTAGAACGGCAGGAACGCCGTCTCGTTGCCGTCGGGGGCGGTGCCGACCACGGAATCGACAGAGTAGACCTCGGTCACGCCCGGGCGCCTGGCGTCGGGCACGACGCGGTATTCGGAGATCGACCGCGTGAGGTGAATCGGTTCTGCCAGCTGCCGGAAGAGATTGACCATCGGGGTGCAGCCGAGAGCGAACGCATCGGCGGTGACGCTGCGCTCCAGCTCCACGGAGGTTCTGTTCAGATAGATGAAGAGATCGAGCTTGTTGCCTGCGCCAACCAGGACCTTGGCCGCCAGCTTCGTCAGATCGAAGAACAGGAACTTCTCGGGAAAGGTGAAGTACTCGGTGAGCAACCGGTAGCCGACAAAGGAGCGCGCGGGATAGGGCAAGAGACCCTCCCACCCCTCGAAGCCCACCGGGCGGATGCAATCGGGCCGCAGAAGGATCGGCGCGGGATCGGCCGCGGAATCGGCAAGCGCCACGGAGACCGTGCTATTGAAGATGAGCTCGTAAAGGGGCAGCACTTGCTGCGGCTGGCCGCGCACAAAGAACCGCAGGCTGTCGGGCGCGAGCTTGGTGAAGGTCATGTCCGGCGCCAAGCACCGGAGGGTGATCCGAAGGACGGCCACGGCGCTCGGCGCCTGCGGGTTCGCCGGGGCCACGATCGGGCGGCCGCGCAGACTGGCCGCCTCCACCGTGATCGGCCACAGGGCCGTCGGATAGCAGGTTCGGAACCGACAGATCTCGCCGCCCACCGGCTCGGTATCGATCTCCACCGGCGCGGGGACAAGTTGCGATGCCGTGGCATCGGCGGCGCAGCTCAGCTGCGCAATCGCCATCGACGGAATCGGCGCGAGATAATGCGGATAGAGGACATTGAGAAGCGCCTCGGTCAGCTCCGGAAAATCGTCGTCGAGCTTGCGGCGGATTCGCGCGGTCAGGTACGCGAATGCCTCGATCAGGCGGGCAACGTGCGGGTCCTCGATGGCGTCCTGGCTGAGGCGCAGGCGGCCGGCGATCTTGGGATGTGCCTCGGCGAATTCCGCCGCCAGCCGCCGGATGTAGGTGAGCTCCCGGTTGTAATAGGGCAGCAGCTCGTCACCCATGGCCGGCGTCCGCAACCATGATTTCGCGCGCGGCCGGATTGACGAAGGAATCGAAAACGATCGGCTCGGGCGCCGGGTCGGCGTACATGAGCGCCTCAATACGGAAGCGCAGCGTCCGATCCACAGCCTCCTGATTCTCCAGCAGGGACACCGCGACCGAAACGAAGCGCGGCTCGTTGCGGCGGATGACGTCTTCCAGTTCGCGGCAAAAAGCCTGCCGCTCCGCCTTGGTCCCGAGATTGATCGAGGCGAAGTCGCGAATGCCGTAGCTGAACAGCGACCGGTCCAGTTCCTGCAGATCGCCGGGCCAAGAAATGCATCGCTGGCGCGCATTCAGCAATGCCTCGAGATCGCGCCGCACCGCCTGGCGCATTTCAGCAAGGTGTTGCCCGCGCGATTTTGGAGGATCGCGCGACAGGTCCGGATTCGCATCGAGCAAGCGGTCCAGGATGGAGGGGAGCAGGGGCTGGTCGAGGTCGACGCGCGCCATCGGTCTTGACTCTTGACGTACCCTGCGCCTCAGGCCGGCTCCGTGACGGTCACCGTCTCCATCTGCATGATCGGCACGCTCTCTTCGCCGACCAGGAAGCAGACTTGGCCGACGCCGCGCATCGGCGCACCATCGCCGCCGCGCCATTCGGTGGTGCGCCCGAGCAGCGCCCGTTCGTCGGCCTCGCTGCCCTCCGGGCAATAGGTGCCCGGAAGGAACACTTCGCCGTCCGGACCGCTGGCGACCGACATGGCCGCCCGCCGCCAGATCAGGTCGCGGGGGCGCTCCGGTGCGCGGAATTCGATGGAGCGGACCCGCTCCACCGGGATCCAGTAGTACTTGCCAGTACTGGTCAGCACCTCGAAAACCCCGGCAGTCAAGTCGTCGAGATCGCGCAGATCGTCGAATGGCCGACCGTTGCAGGTTCCGGTCGCCCGCGGCCGCTGCTCTTCGGCCTCTGCGAGCAGGCGCATGGCCTCCGCCAGGCGCTTTTCGCGAATATGGATCGACGCTTCGACGCAACGCTGGACGTGCGCCGGCGGCTGGTCGAGGAACTCGGGCAGTCGGCCAGACGCATAGAAATCGTGGCGCGCGGTGGCGGCGCGGATGAGCTGACGCAACAGGGCGACGCTGACGGCCGCCTTCGGGTCCTGCTGCACGATGACCTCGAGCTGGGCGTCGGCACGCTCCAGGCTGCCGCCGACACACAGCAGCTCGGCAAGCAGGCCACGACGCTGAACGTCCGTCGGGTTCCGTTTGACCTCGTCGGTCATCGCCTTGATCGCGTCGCGGAGCTGGCCCGCCTCCAACAATTCCTTCGCGCTCAACATGACGTCGTCGTCCTTTTCGATTGTTAGGCAGCCGCTTGCGGCGCGAGTTCGGTCACCAGCTTGAACGCCGAGACGATCTCGTCGGACTGGAAGTGCGGCTGCAGATGCACGGTGCAGGCATAGGTCCCGGGCCGGCCCGGCAGTTCATGCACCTTGACCCGCCCGTCCCGCAGCGGATAGCGGGCCCGCGTTTCCGGAGACGGCGAGTCGCTGCCCACGCAATATTTGCGCAGCCACGCCTGCAGGAATCTCTCGCATTCCTCGGGCGTTGCGAAGGAGCCCACCCGGTCGCGCCCAATGACCTTGATGAAATGCGCGAACCGCGAGACGCTCAGAATGTATTGCAGCATGGCAGACAGCCGCGCATTCACGCTGGCTACCATCGTCGTGTAGCTCTTCGCGGTCTGCACGGATTGATTGCTGTAGAACGCCGAATAGTCGGTGTTCTTGACCTTGCACAAGGGGATGAGGCCCAATTCGGCGAGGTCCCGCTCCTGGTAATCCGAGATCGAAACGTCGGTCGAATAGCGGGTGGCGATGCCCCGCTTGTCGGTGGCGAACCATTCGAGCGGCAGGCTGTCGACGATGCCGCCGGAGAGCCGGTCCTGCGGCGTGCCGCGGATCTCGGTGAACCAAGCGGCCTGATTGAACGCCCGCATGAGCACCGCGGCGAAGGCGTAGGCCGCATTGCCCCAGAGATGATCCGTCCGGCGCCGGTCGCCGACCGTCTCATGGAAGCGAAAGCCGTCGATCCGCGAGCCGTCGTCGCGATAGGCGAGACGCATCAGGACGCGCGGCAAGGTGATGCCGACGAAGCGGGCGTCCTCGGTATCGCGGAACGATCGCCAACGGGCATATTCGGGTTGGCTAAGGGCCGCCCTCAGATCGATGGGAATCCCGAGGTCGGTGAAGCTGTCGAGACCAAGAAATGCCGGCGAGCAACCGACGATGAAAGGGCAGAATGCCGCCGCCGCGACACCCGATATGCCCTTGAGCGCCGCCAGATCGTCCGAGGGATGAGCGGCCGTCCGGCGATGCTGGACCTCGTAATCCCCGATCATGACGCCGAACGGCTCGCCGCCGGGCGTGCCGAACTCTTCGCTGTAGATCTTGCCGAAGAGCTGACTCTGGTCGAACTCGATGGCGCGGTCGATGTCCCGGCAGATCTCCGACCACGATGCGTTGAGGACCTTGACCTTGATCTCCTCGCCGACGCCCGCCTGGGCCGCCAGGTAGCGGACGCCCCGCCAGGACGCCTCAAGGCTCTGGAATCGCGGATGATGTAGGATCGCGTTGACCTGTTCGGTCAACAGGGCGTCGAGCCAGGCGATGTCGCGGTCGATGGCCTGCAGGATGCGACGACGCCGGAGAGGCGGCTCGAAGCCGGCATCGCCGCCGAACCACAGTCTCAGACAGACGTTCCATGCCGGCTCGGAGAGGAAGTCGTCGAGCAGGATCCGCGTGGCGCCCGCCGGTTTGAACGCAAGATCGACCACCACGTCTCGCAGCGCCGGACGTTCGGCGGCGAGAGCAGCGACGGGCGCTGCCTCGCCTGCAGCACTCGTTGCCTCCTCGGCTCGGTCGGTGTCCTCCGCCGTGGAGTTCATCATCGAGCCGATTCCGAACTCTTCAACTACTTGGACATCTGCGGGATACGGGCGACCATGCGAAGCGACGTGGTCAATTCCTCCATCTGCAGCCACGGGCGGAGGTGAGCGATCGCGTTGTAGGAGCCAGGCTTGCCGGGAATCTCCCGCACCGTGACCTTGGCCTCACGGAGCGGATACTTGGCCTTCGACTCCGGACCGGCCTTCTCGTTGGCGTTCACGTAGTTGTTGATCCAGCGATTGAGCCAAGCCTCGCAGTCCGACGCCTCCATGAAGGAGCCGATCTTGTCGCGGCCGAGGATCTTCAAATAGTGGGCGAAGCGCGAGGTCGCCATCATGTAGGGCAGGCGCGCCGAGATCGCGGCATTGGCGGTCGCCTCGGGCCGATCGTATTTCTTCGGCTTCTGCGTCGTCTGGCCGCCGAAGAACACGGCGTAGTCCGTATTCTTGTAGTGGCAGAGCGGCAGGAAACCGAGCTTGCTCAGTTCGGCCTCGCGGCGGTCGGTGATGGCGATCTCGGTCGGGCACTTGTTGTCGGGATCGCCGTCGTCGCTGATGAAGGTGTGGAACGGCAGGCCCTCGACCTTGCCGCCGCCCTCGGCGCCGCGGATCATCGTGCAGAAGCCGTATTTGGCGAAGGCGTCGGTCATCTTGGTGCCCATCACGTAGGCGGCGTTCATCCAGCAATAGTCGTCGTGATTCATCGACTTCGCTTCGCCGCGGGCGCCGGCCGGCGCTTCCTCGTACTTGAACTCGTCGATTGGCTTGGTGTTCTCGCCGTAGGGCAGACGGGCCAGGGCCCGCGGCATCGCCAGCGTCACAAACCGCGAATCTTCGCTGTCACGATAGCCGCGCCACTTGGCGTATTCGAGCGAATCGAAGATCTTCTCGAGATCGCGCGGCTTGGACAGTTCGCTGTAGCTTTCGAAACCGAACAGCTTCGGGCTGGCGGCCGAGATGAAAGGCGCGAACGATGCTGCCGCTACATTCGACATCTGGCCGAGCAGCTCGATGTCTTCCGGATGATTCGTGAATTCGAAGTCGCCGATCAGCGCGCCGTAGGGCTCGCCGCCCGGCGTCCCGAACTCGTTTTCGTAGATCTTCTTGAAGGTCTGGCTCTGGTCGAACTCCACCGCCTTCGACAGGTCCTTGTAGAGTTCGCGCTTCGAGACGTTCATCACGCGGATGCGCAGCTGTGACCCTGTCTCGCTGTTCATGACCAGGTAGTGCAGTCCGCGCCACGAACCTTCCAGCTTCGCGAAGCTGGGGTGGTGCATGATGGCGTTCAGCTGCTTCGACAACTTCTCGTCGACGAGCTGGATCGCCTTGTTGAACGTTACGGTGAGGTTCTTGCTGTAGGTGACAGTCCCCTTCAGCGCCTCTTCGGTCAGGGTCTTCAGCAGCTCCTTGGCCCGGTCCGGCTCGGTCTGCTTCGTGTAGCTGATGGCCTGGTCGAGCAGGCTGACCTCGGCTTCTTTCGTCGCTTGCGCGACCGGTGCTGTCTTTTCCGCAGTGGCCATGGATCAACCCTCCTTGCTTCCGCTGTTCCCCGCCTGCGCTTCGACGCCGAGGTCGCCGCCCAGCTTCTTGAGGTCGTCGGTGTTCTGCAGCACCCGCTCCAGGACCTTCTCGAGATCTTCCGAGCGGTCGACCTTGGTCATCAGATCGCGCAGCTGATTGCGCGTCTCCATGAGCTTCTTGAGGGCGGGAACCTGATTGACCACGTTGGCGGGTTCGAAATCCTCGATGGAACGAAACTTGAGACCGACGGCCATCTGGCTACCGTCACCCTGCAGCGTGTTGTCGACCTTCAGATTGAGGCCTGGGGTCATCCGCGCCATCACGTCGTTGAAGTTGTCGCGGTCGATCTGGATGTACTTGCGGTCCTTGAGAGGCTTCAACGGCTCGGTCGGATCGCCCGAGAAATCGCCCATGACGCCGACGACGAACGGCAACTCGCGTTCGATCATCGCGCCCTCGGTTTCAACTTGGTAGGTGATGTGTACCCGCGGTTTGCGGACCCGCTCGAGCTTGTCATGGATACTTGCCATGTCGGTCTCCCAATGACGGCGCAGCGCCGAATTACGGGGCGGCGCGCTGGCCCCTGTGCCTCATGCATGCAAATTATGACCTAACCGCGAGTGAAATTCACGACCATTCGGTTCCCCGGACCAACCGGCGAACGAGCCGCTCCACCGCCTGCCGGCGGCTTCACTGTCGTATTTGCATACCCCGCGGTTTCGGCCTCAATCTCGGCAACTTTATAGTACGCCGTCTCGGTCGGCGCTGTGATGGGCGTCACTTCTCTTTCTGGCCCTTCTCGTCGTCCGGCGATTTCATGCCGGCGACCGTGAAGAACGTCTTGCGTTGCGCAGCATCCTTGATCAGTTCGGCAAGCAGGTCCGGCAACGGCATCCGGCCGCGGCGCACCAGCTCCTCGATCGAATATGACAGGGGCGAGTGAGGCTCGCTATGGCGGAAGAACTCGCCGATGCGCAGCATCGCTCCGAAAGCGTCCTCGCGCGTGCGGATCGGGCCGAGCATCAGCCCGGGCGGCCCTGATGCGCGAGGCGCCGCCTCGCCGTTCCCTGCCTGGACGGCGGCCTGACCGTCGGCCGCCGCCGCGCCGGCCGCCGCCGTCTGCTGTGCCGCCAGCGCTTCTTTGCCGAGCTCCATGGCGACGGTCAGCACGGTCTCCAGGGTACTGCGGATCGTCGATGTCGGCGGCGAGTCGGCGGCCGCGACCTTGTCGACCGTGGCGGTCAGCGTCGCGAACTCCTGCTGGCACTGCTTGATGTCGTCGACGAGTTCGACAAAGAACTTGGGTTTCGTGGCCCGCCGGCTGGCCTCGATCTGGTCCGAGGTGGCGGTCCCCACCTTGGCGTGCCACGCCCTGGCCTTCTCGTCCGTCACGGTCGCGAGCGTACGGGCTTGTTCGTAGTGCCAGGTCGCGAAGGGACCCGGATCCTTGCCTTCGGTCAGCGGAATCCGGCGGAGGGGCTGGATCAGCGTCCCGTCGGCGCCCTCGCCATTCAGCGCCGTCAGCGGCGCAACCTTGGCGGCAATGCCGTCCTCGTCGGGGACCGGGTAGAGCGCATCCCAATACTTTTCGACCAAGCCCCGTGCGAGGTGGAAGCCATCGCGCAACCCGGCGAAGCCGTGGCGGCGCGCGAGCGCCTCGATCAGCCAAGCCGCAATTTCGAGATCTTTGGACTGCTCGCTCAAAATCTTGGGCGCCCCGTCGAGTATCGTCCGCCACTCGGGCAGCAGTTCGGGCACTGCAGCTGCCGCTGCAGGATCGGCTTCAAGGTCGCGCTCCTTGGCGCGCGCAGCGAAGCGGGCGTCCTTCAACTTGTAATAAACGGAGGTCGGGTTGCCGTCGGCCCTGAGGTCGATGCCGGTCGCCTTGTCGCCGGGAATCGGCGCCAACAGCTTTTCCATATCAAGAACGCTCTGTGACGCCATTTTTCGTCTGATGACCCCGAACCCCGTTGAACCAACCGCCGATCGGGATCATAGAATACATTGATTTGCGTCCGAGACAATCGCATTGCCCGCGAGTTGTCATCGCCCTATCGGAAGATCGGGCCGGCGCCGTGCCGGGCTGGGCCAAACCTGATCGTCGAGCGGAGGGGCGCCGTGCGGATCGTCGTCTTCGAGCCCCGGGACCCGGCACCCGATCCGCCGCCGTTCGGCGAGAGCCGGTTGGTTGCCGACATCGAGTTGGCGCTGCGCAGCTGCCGTCATGAAGTGACGCGCGTAGCCGGTCGCAGTGCCGCATCGAGCGCGACCCTCGCCGACGAGGTTGTGCGCCTTGTCGCCGCCTGCCAGTCGGAGGCGCGGCCGGATATTTGGATCTCCTGCCGGGTTTCAAACGAGTCGGTGGACGGTCTGGGCCCGGCGGTCAGCGCCGCCCTCGGAATTCCCTACGTTCTCGTACAACCCCGAGCCGGCGACGACAGCGGCGGGGCGATCCGCGACGCGTGCGCCGGCGCCGATGGCATCGTCATCTTCTCGAGTGGCCGAGCTGGGTCGATCGCCCGCTATCTCACCGAACGCCCGGAGCGGTTGGTCACATTGCCGCCATTCGTGAACATGCGCCGCCTCGCCGGCGAGATGCGCAAACAGACGAACCATCGGGTGATGTGGGCGACCAAGCTGCGGCTTTCGAGGGAAATACCGTGGATCATTGCCGCCGGCCCGATGACGGAACGGCATTTGGCGTCCTTCCAGACGATCGCGCGTGCCATGTCGCCCCTGTCCAACCTCCAGTGGAACCTCGTCGTCGCCGGCTCGGGCAGCCAATCGGAGGCCGTGGCGGATCTGTTTCGCCATTTGCCCCGTGCACGCTATCGGCAAGTGCCCATGGCGAGCGGGGATGAGTTGTTCGCTCTGTTGCTGGCGGGAGATCTTTTTCTGTGGCCTTCGGTCGACGACGACTATGCGATCACCGCGCTCGAAGCACAGGCCGCCGGCCTCGCTGTCGTGGCCGCGAAGAGCGCGGGCATGCTCGATGTCGTCAGCGAGCAAACGGGCATGCTCGTGAAGACCGGAAACATTCCCTCGATCAGCAATGCCGTCAGTTTCCTGCTGCGCCACCCGGAATTCCGCCGCAGCTATTCCCAGCGGGGCCCGGTGTGGGCGGCGAAGAACTTCGACCTCGGCGCGGTCGCCCGCAAACTCGATGCGACGCTCCGCCGCATCCAAGAGATGCATGGGGCCACGGCCGCGCGAGCGGCGGCACCGTGAATCAGTCGGATCAAACGCCGAATCTGTGACGCCGGCCACAGAATCGGCGCGGCCGCCGGCTTGTCCTCGCTATCGGCCGGCGGTAGAGTCACCGCTCGCGGTCTTGATCCGCCGAAGGTGCGGAGTGGCAGATGATGCGGTACAGGCTCCCCGTCGTTCTGTGGACGGTATTCGTTGTCGGCGTGATGCTGAATGCGGCACCGTGGACGGCCCGAGCGGACGATCTCCAGGGTCAGACGAAGCAGGACTTCATTGATGCGCTGACGCCGTCGACGCGCGGCCTCAGCGTCAGTGACGGATCGCCGCACAAGGACATGCGCATCCAATTCGAGTTCGGCTCCGCCCAACTCACGGACAGCGCCAGGGCCGTTCTCGATGAACTGGGCTCAGCGCTGCAGTCGAACGAACTGTCGACCTTCGAATTCAGCCTCGTCGGCCACACCGATGCCGTCGGCTCCGAGGCGGTGAACCTGCAGCTGTCGAAGGCGCGGGCGCAGGCGGTGAAGGAGTACCTGATCAGCAAGTTCAACATCGGCGCCGAGCGGCTGCAGGCCGATGGCGTCGGCAAGTCAGACCTGGCGGATCCGGACAATCCGAGCAGCGGTCTCAACCGGCGGGTCGTGATCACGAACATCGGATCCTGAGCGATCCGCCGCCCTGAGATCGGCCGTCAGCCGGTCGCGCCGAACAATTCAGCGCGGGACGCGCTACTCGCGGGCAGCGGCAGCTGGCCGCATGAGGCGGATGCCGCCGCGATCGGTGACGTCCACAACGTTTCCGGCCATGGGCGCCGCATCCAGCACCTCGCGGACGCGCCCCGCCAGATCCTTCTTCTTGTATGGCTTCCGCAGCAGCGGGATGTCGGCATCCACGTCCAGTGCCGCCCTGCCACTGACGCCGGCATAGCCCGAGGTAAAGAGAACGCGTATCTGCGGCGCGCGGCTCCGCACCTCGGCGGCGAGTTGCCGGCCGCTCATGCCATTCGGCATGACCAGATCGGTGAAAAGTAGATCCACGGCGCCGTTCTCGGAAAGAAGCCGCAGAGCAGAAGGCCCATCCGGCGCAGATGCGACCTGATAGCCGAGATCGGCCAATTGCGTGACGACGACCTCGCGCACCGACTCGTTGTCCTCGACGACCAGAATTCTCTCCGTGCCGCGCGGCAATTGCCGCGGTCCGGCGGGCGCGACCGTCGGCACCTGCGCGCTCGCGGCGCGCGGCAGACACAGCCAGATGCTGGTGCCGTGCCCCGGCGCGCTGAAGATCTTCAAGTGCCCGCCCGACTGCTTGGCGAATCCATAGATCATGCTGAGACCCAGCCCGCTGCCGCGTCCGATCTCCTTCGTGGTGAAGAAGGGCTCGAATGCGCGTTCGATGACCTCCGGCTCCATGCCGGTGCCGGTGTCGGTCATCTCGAGCAGCACATATTCGCCGGCCGTCACCTCGGGGTTGCGCCGGGCGTAGTCGCTGTCGAGATGGATGTTGGCCGTCTCGATGGTCAGCGTGCCGCCGTCCGGCATCGCGTCGCGCGCATTGACGGCCAGGTTGATGATCGCGTTCTCGAGTTGGCCGCGGTCCACGCTGGTCGGCCAAAGATCGGCGCAAGGGTCGATGTCGATATCGATGTCTTCGCCCAGCGAGCGGCGCAGCAGATCGCGCATCTCATGGACGAGTCGATTGAGATCTAGCGATTGCGGTTGCAACGGTTGACGGCGCGCGAACGTCAGCAGTCGCTGCGTGAGGTCGGCGCCGATTTCCGCGGCGACCGTGGCGCGCCCCAGGGCGCGATCGAGGCCCGAGACGCCGGCGGCGTGTTCGCTTGCGATCTCGAGATTGCCGATGATCACCATCAGCAGATTGTTGAAGTCGTGCGCGACTCCCCCGGTGAGCTGGCCAAGCGCCTCCATCTTCTGCGCCTGGCGGAGCTCCTGCTCCAGGATCCGTCGCTCAGTGACGTCACGGAGCACGATGAGCAACCCGCCGGGGAGCTGATCTTCGATCGGCGTGACCGAAGCCTCGACATCGATGATCGAACCATCGAAGCGAACCATGCGCGCCTCGAGGCGCGGGCAAGGCCGTCCGGACCTGAGGATGTCCGCGAACCGCCGTTCGACGAGCGAACGTTCGTCGGGGTGCACCAAATCGAGGGCGCGATGGCCGGCGATCCGCGTATGGTCGGCTGTGCCCAGCACACGCAGACAGGCGGCATTGGCGAAGTGGAGAACGTCGTCCCGCCGCCGCAGCATGATCGCTTCGGGGATGCTCTCGAACAGCTGCAGCTGCGACACGCCAGCCGGCGCCCCGCTCACGCTCGAGCCGGGCGCGTCACGCTCGCGGGTCCGTGGGAAATCGGTCGCCTGCATCGTCGAAATCACGCCTGTCCATGGAGTGCGCGCCAGGCGTCGAGTGGATGCCGGAACCGATTAAGAATCCGGAAAGCCCTTTGCCCGGCATCGCCGGGTGGTAACCGACGTTTCATGTCGCCGGCGTCGCCGCGGGGCGGCGTTCCTTCGGGCTCGCGATGGGGAAGTGGGCGCCGTCCGGTTCCGGGGCGGTCCTCGCGGGGAGGCTGATGGATCACCCGCGGAGACCGGACGGACGCGATGCCAGGGACACCTTCAGGAACGGGCGCCCGGCACTCTCTTGCAAAGGCCGCTTATGCCGCGATGGCGCGCAGTGAGGCCAGTGCCGTGTCGTATTCGCCGGCGCCGACGCCGCGGACCGCGTCGAGCAGACCGCGCCGCACGGCCGCCGAGCGGCAGGAGGCGAGCAGACGCGCCAGGAGATCCTCACAAGCCGGCCGATGCGTCGGGACCGTGTGGCCCTCCAGTCCCATGCGCTCGATCAGCCCGGCCAGCATATTGAGCGGCATCAGGAGGCGATAAGCCTCGTCCTCGTCGGTCTCCCGGGGATCGATGCGTTGGCCCCACATGTCCACCGGCTGCGGGGACAGCGTAAGCTCGGAGACCGGCGTGAAGTTCGCGAGCACTTCCGCCCGCGCAGCGGCGCGCAATTCCATCGTGTCCCTCGTGTCCTGCGGCGGAACTGCCGCCTTTGGAGGGCGGCAGGACCGGCCATACGAGCCGAGTCTGCGGGCGATTTCTTAACAACACGTGAAACTTAAAAATGCTCACGCAGCTCGGCATGCAATAAAATACGGGGTCGGCAGCATCCGGTCCTTTGAACGTCAGCGAGAATACTGTGTCGGTAGTATTAGAATAAAGCCGCAATTCTGAACTTCTCTTTTCGAGTACTGTCGCCTCAATTCTGCGCCAGCATGCCGGTCAGCGTCATCGAGGGCGCCGCAAGCAGGTGGCGCTGGATGACGGCGCCGCTGGCAAGCTTCGTGTCGGGCCGCGAACCAGCGGAGGCCGCCGCAAGAACCGCTCCGGCCTTGCCGGTCCCGGCCAGGACGGCACCCTGGCTGAGCGCGTAGACGACACCGTCGGGCCCCCGCAGGGGCGCCATGAGCAACGTGCCGCCGGCAAGGCTGCGGGCGTTGCCGATCGGCGTGATGCGGACCTCGACCTTGACGCCGTCGACGGCCCCCTCGGGCAGTTCTGCGCTCAGCGTCACGGCCGCGACCGTGCCTGGCAGAATGGCTCCCCGCCAGGGCTCGATGCCGGCACGCTTGAGGACTCCGACGATCGAATGATCGACCAGATTCTGGTCGACGACGCTGTCGCCGGTCCCCGGCAACCCGACGACCAGGCCGACGCCATAGATCAGGTTGCCGTTGCCGGTTGCGGACGTCGTCGTCGCATTTGCCGGGTCACCCGCGAGCGCCGGGGCTCCCGCGAGCGCAAGCATGATGCCGGTCAGGATCGCCGCGACCGCCGCGCGGCCGGGCCGCCGCCGAAACATGGTGCTCAGCATGCGTGCCACTCGGGCTGGGTGATCGTGCGCAATTCCACGAGCGCCCAATGGTAGTCGCGCTGCTCGACGAGCCGCATGATCTGCGCGAGAGCCTGCGGCAGATGCGACCATTTCGATGCGGCGGTCGCGCGCTGCACGAGAGTCTCGCAGACTTCGTGGTAGATGTGAGCGTCCGCAGGCTCGAGCCGCATCCGTTGAATCATTTGGGCAAGACGCTGGAGCACATCGCAAGGCGAGTCCAATTCCTGGGCGCCGCCGATGTTGGCGGCAATGGCGCCCCGAGCGAGCATCCCAATGTCTCGGGTTTCTTGAAATTGCTTCATCGGTTTCTCCGTTGCTTCCTTACTCGAATTTCCCGCATCGCCCGGCGCTGTGTTCTGCGCGCCGGCCAATGCGGCCTCAGTCGTTCAGCCAAGCCGCCGAATGGCCCATGGCCGCAGGTCATGGCCGTCGCCGCCCGCGAAGCCCAGTGATGTCTGAAGATGCGACTTGCCGTCATGGCCGCAGCCGACAGCCGCCTTGCGGGGCGGAAAGAGGCCAGAGGCGGCCGCGTGCCAAAGGCCGCGCACCGCGCCCGTCAGATCGCCGCGAAAACGGATCGGGTGGAAGGATGCAGGCGGGCCGACATGACTGGAACGGTCGCTCGTGGCCCTGCCGGAAATTCGCAGAACCGTATCGCGTCCGCTCTGATAACCTGCAACCATTGATCACCACCGGATTTTCCGAGGTCGGTCACACGCCGATCGCCGGTCCCGCGTTCTTGCGGAAGCAGTCGTTCGATCGGCGAGTAATGATCGTGAATGTTATGAGCGAAGAGGTTTAAATGCGCGTTAAAGGCACCGGTGTTACTTCCTATGTGGCAATAATACGAATGGGCAGATACCCAATATTTTCATATGGGCGCAAAATTAATTTCGCGCCAATTCAATGAGCATGTCAAAACTTCTCATAAAATGGGCGTCAGGACTACTTAAAACCTCCGGAGTATTGCGAGAGAATCGGATTTTTCGTCATGTCAGCGCCTCCGACCGATAGGCCCGCGATGCGAATTCTACTGGCCGACGATCACGACCTCGTCCGTGATTCGATCGAAGAGTTCCTCAAGCGGCTCGACCGCGACGTGCAGGTGCTGCACGCGGCGACGCTGCCGCAGGCGCTGGAGCTGGCCCGGCAGGACGTCCCCCTCGACGCCATTCTGCTCGATCTGCGGATGCCCGGCATGAACGGCCTTGCCGGGCTCAAGGCGATGCGCATGACCCGCGCCGGCGTGCCCGTGGTGGTCATTTCCGGAGAAACCGACCCCGACACCGTCCGCGGCGCGCTGCAGGCCGGCGCTGCCGGATTTCTTCCGAAGACCATGCGCGGAACGGCGATGCTCAGCGCCCTGCGGCTCATCCTGTCCGGCGAGCGCTACGTCCCCGACTTGGTCGTCGCCACCAGCGGGGAGCCGGCGTCGGTCGGGCCGAGCGGCGCCGGTTTCCCCGGCCTGACCCAGCGGGAACGCGAGGTCATGAGCCTGCTGGTGCAGGGTCTCCCGAACAAGGAAATCGGCCAGCGCCTGAAGATCGAGGTGGTCACCGTCGCCCTTCACCTGCGCTCCATCTACCGCAAACTCGGGGTTTCCAGCCGCACCCAGGCTGTGCGCCTCGCGATGCAGCAAGGCTGGGACAGCTGACGCGCCGGAGACCGCGGCGCCGCCGGTAACCCTGACGAAAGCTGGCTGGTCTAGAACCGCGTTAACGATCGGACCAACCACGCCCGGCGGCAGATTCGGCCATGGCGACAGCTGCAACTGGACTAGGCCCCCCCGGCCCGGCGCTGCGATGGCTGTCGGAGACGCTCCGCCAGCGCGACCTGCTTTTCGCCATCTTCATCATCCTCGTCATCGGCGTGCTCGTCATCCCGATGCCGAGCTTCCTGCTCGATGTCGGCCTCGCCATCTCGATCACCCTGTCGACGCTGATCCTGCTCGTCGCGATCATGACGCGGCGCGCACTCGACTTCAGTTCGCTCCCGACCGTGCTCCTGGTCGCGACGATGATCCGACTGACCCTCAACCTGTCCTCGACGCGACTCATCCTGGCCCACGGCCACACGGGATCGCATGCGGCCGGCCACATCATCGAGGCGTTCGGCAAATTGCTGATGGGCGGCAACTTCGTCATCGGCATCATCGTCTTCGTCATCCTGGCCATCGTCAGCCTCGTGGTCGTCAACAAGGGTTCGGGCCGCATCGCCGAAGTGGCCGCCCGCTTCAGCCTCGACGCGATGCCGGGCAAGCAGATGGCGATCGACGCCGATCTCTCGGCCGGCCTCATCGACGAGAACGAGGCGCGGCGTCGCCGCAAGGATCTGGAGGACGAGAGCGCCTTCTACGGCGCCATGGACGGCGCCTCGAAATTCGTCAAGGGCGACGCCATCGCCGGCCTCCTCATCGTGGTCATCAATATCGTCGGCGGCCTCGTCACCGGCGTCATCCAGCACGGCCTGTCATTCGCCGATGCGGCGCACTCATACACGATCTTGACCGTCGGCGATGGGCTCGTCGCCGCCGTGCCGTCGATCCTCGTTTCGGTCGGGGCGGGCATGCTCGTCTCGAAGGCCGGTGTCGGCACCTCGGCCGGCGACGCCCTCAGCGCACAGCTGAGCCAGTCGCCGAAGGCATTGGGGACGGTCGCCGCTTTGCT
Organism: Pseudomonadota bacterium; assembly: GCA_046724215.1. Lineage (GTDB taxonomy): Bacteria > Pseudomonadota > Alphaproteobacteria > Dongiales > Dongiaceae > JBKOWC01. The sequence continues at coordinate 21,468 of JBKOWC010000359.1, forward strand.
GGTCGGCCTGGGCGTGACGCCCGGGATGCCGCTGCTGCCCTTCTTCGGTCTCGCCGGGATCCTTGGCGTGCTCGCCTGGCGCCTGCCGAAGATGCGGGCCGCCCAGGAAGCCCGCCGCCGCGAGGACTCCGAGCGGCAGGAGCGGGACAAGGCCGGATCCACCGCCCTCCAGATCGCCACCGATCTGCGCTTCGATCCCGTCCGCGTCGAGCTCGGCATCGCCGTTTCCTCGGTCGTGATGGCCGGCGCCGACAGCCTCGGCCAGCGCGTCATGGAGCTGCGCCGGCAACTTGCGCGCCGCTACGGCTTCGTGCTGCCGACGGTCGAGATCAGGCCGAATCCGACGCTGCCGCCCAACGTCTATGTCCTGCACCTGCGCAACATCGAGGTGGCACGCGGCGACCTGATGCCGGCGCGGTTCCTGGTCATGAATCCGACCGGCGCGCCCCTCGATATCCCGGGCGAAGACACGCGCGAGCCGGCTTTCGGCCTGCCGGCGCGCTGGATCGACGCGACGCAGCGCGAGGCCGCCGAGATCCGCGGCTATGCCGTCGTCGACGTCGCCACTGTCATCACCGTCCACCTCACCGAGGTGATCAAGGAGAACATGGCCGAGCTGCTCGACTACGCGGCGACGCAGAAGCTGCTGCATGAGATCGGGTCCGAGCACCAGAAGCTCGTCAGCGACCTCGTGCCGAATCTGCTGTCGACCAGCGTCGTGCAGCGCGTGCTGCAATCGCTCCTCGCCGAGCAGGTATCGATCCGCGACCTGCCGGTCATCCTCGATGCGCTCGCCGAAATCGCGGCCTTCTCCCGCGATCCGCTGGTGCTCACCGCACGCGTGCGCGTCCGGCTGGCGCGCCAGATCTGCCAGTCGCTGGCCGCCGACGACGGCTACCTCGACATCGTCACGCTGTCGACGCAGTGGCAGCGCGTGCTGACCGACTCGATCGTCGTCGAGGGCGACAACCGGCAGCTTGCCATGGCGCCCGGCGAGATCCAGCGCTTCATCGGCGCCATCCGCACGACGCTCCAGAATCTTGCTCAGTCGGGCCGCTCGCCGGCCATCCTGGTCGGCGCCGAAGTGCGGCCGCTGGTGCGCGCGATCGTGGCCCGCTTCAGCGCCAAGACCCCGATCATCAGCCACGACGAGATCCATCCCAAGGCCCGCATCCGCACGCTGGCGGAGATCTCGCACGACCTCTCGCATGCCTAGCCGGACGCCGCCTTCGACCGGCTGCCCGCCATGACCGTCGACCTCGCCCAGCTGATCAACGTCTGGACCTATCAGTTCCTGCTCGTCTTCGCGCGCATCGGCAGCGCGATCATGCTCCTGCCGGGCATCGGCGATCTTCGGGTTCCCGTTCGGCTGCGCCTGCTCTTCGCCATCGCCTTGTCGACCCTCGTCGCCGCCAACGTCGGGACCCGGCTTCCGCCGGCGCCGGCCGAGCTGGGCCAGATGGCCTGGCAGGTGGCCAGCGAGGTCGGCATCGGCCTGTTTGTCGGCACGACCGCCGCTTTCCTGATGTCGATCCTCCAGATGGCCGGCTCGGTGATCGCCGCGCAGATCGGCCTCGGCAATGCACTATCCAATGAACTGTTCTCCGTCGACCAGGGTGCGTCCATCGGTGTCGCCCTTAGCACGGCCGGCCTGGTGATCATCTTCACGAGCGGACTCGATCACTTCATGCTGGGCGCCGTCGTCCACAGTTATGACGGACTGCCCGTCGGCAAGCTGACGGCGCTCGGTGATCTGGCCGACAGCCTGACATCAACTCTCTCCGCCGCCTTTGCCGTCGCTGTGCAGCTGTCGACGCCGTTCCTCGTACTGGGCCTTGCCTTCAACATCGGGCTCGCGCTGGCCAACCGGGCGCTGCCGCAGCTGCCGGTGTTCTTCGTCGGCCTTCCCGCCTCGCTTGCCGGGGGGCTGATCGTGCTGATGATCGCGCTGCCCGCGATCCTGTTCGCCTTCGGCGACCAGTTCCAGACGCTCTTCACCCGCGCCCTTCCCTAGCGCGTCATGGCCGACCAGCAGGACCGGGACCAGCGGACCGAGAAGCCCACGCAACGCCGGCTCGACGATGCGCGTCGCGAGGGCAATGTCCCCCTGTCGCGCGACGTCACGGCCACGCTGGTGCTGGGAACGCTGACGATTCTCCTCGTCGCCGTCGGTGGCAAGCTCGCCACCGACATGGCCGCGTCATTGCGGCCGCTGTTCGAATCCGCGGACGCCGTCCGCATCGATCGCAGCGGCGAACTGGCCCGGGTTCTGGCCGACGTCGTCGGGCGCGTCTCCTGGGCTGCCGCCCCGATCTTCGGCGTCCTCGTGCTCGCCGCGATCCTCGGCGCTGTGGGCCAGATCGGGCTCGTCTTTTCACCCGATCGGCTGCGGCCGAAGCTGGAGCGCGTGTCCCCGGCCGCCGGGCTGCGGCGCATGTTCTCGCTGAACACCGCCATCGAGATCGCCAAGGGCACCATCAAGATCGCGGTGATCGCCACGGCCGGCGCCATCGCCGCGATGCCCAGCCTTCACCGTCTCGACCTGCTGCCGCTGACCCAACCTGCGCACACCGCCCAGGCCGTGGGGGCGGTCCTCCTGAAGGTGCTCACCTATGTGGCGGGTGCGATGATCGCCATGGCCGCGCTCGATGCGGGATGGCAACGCTTCAACTGGTGGCGCCGGCTGCACATGACGCGTACGGAGATACGCGACGAGCACCGGCAGCAGGAAGGCAGCCCCGAGATCAAGGCCCGCATCAAGATGCTGCGGCGGCAGCGCGCGCGCCGCCGCATGATGGCGGCCGTGCCGAGCGCCACGGTGGTCATTACCAACCCGACCCACTTCGCCATCGCGCTCGTCTACGACCGGGCCACCATGCGGGCGCCCAGATGCGTCGCCAAGGGCCAGGACCGCGTCGCCCAACGCATCCGCGAGGTGGCGGCCGAGCATGGCGTCCCGGTCGTCGAGAACAAGCCGCTGGCGCGCGAGCTGTTCAAGCGCGTCGAGATCGATCAGGACATCCCGCCCGAGCACTACCGGGCGGTTGCCGAGGTCATCAGCTACGTCTTCTCGCTGCGCCGCGCCCGCGTGTGAGCGAGCCGGCGATTTCCGCATCCGCGAAGGGGCCCCGAAAGGCCTTCTTTACACACGCGCCTTAGGATTAACGACTGAGGGTTATCCGGGATTTTATTCATGTTTGTGTTTGTCGGATTCGGCATCATTCTCGCGTGCGTGGTCGGCGGCTACGTCGGCGGCGGCGGCCATCTCGACGTACTGTTCCAGCCGTTCGAGTTCATCATCATCATGGGCGCCGCGCTCGGCGCCTTCATCGCCTCCAATTCGACACAAACACACGTGCTGAAGGAGACCCTGCTCTCCTTCAAGATCCTGCTGGCCGGAAAGAAGTACAAAGACAAGGACTACATGGAGCTGCTCTCGACGCTCTATTCGCTGTTCCGCCTCATCAAGACCAAGGGCGAGCTGGCCATCGAATCCCACATCGAGAACCCGCACGAAAGCGCACTCTTCCAGCACTTCCCCCGCTTCCTCAAGAACGAGGAAGCGGTCCACTTCGTCTGCGACTACATGCGGCTGGTGACGCTCGGATCGAAGAATCCGTTCGAGATCGACGCGCTGATGGACGAGGAGATCGAGACGCTGCGCAAGGAGAAGGCGCATGTGCCGCACGCCATCTCGAACGTCGCCGACGCCATGCCGGCGCTCGGCATCGTCGCGGCCGTGCTCGGCGTCATCCACACGATGGGCTCGATCAAGGAGCCGCCGGAAGTGCTGGGCCACCTGATCGGCGGCGCCCTCGTCGGCACGTTCCTGGGCGTGCTCATGTCCTACGGCTTCATCGCGCCGATTGCCGCCGCCGTGAAGGCCGCGTCGGAGGCCGAAGTCAAGTATTTCGAATGCCTGCGCCAGGGCATGCTCGCCTACCTCAACGGCTGCGCCCCGCAGGTTGCCGTCGAGTTCGCCCGCAAGGTGCTGCCGCACGACGTCCGCCCCTCCTTCGAAGAGGTCGAGAAGGCCACGGCCGAGGCCGCCGAATCGGTTCCGGCACTGGCCAAGGCTGCCTAGAGCGCCTGCGCCATGGCTCGCCACGTCGTCCAACCGATCATCCGCAAGAAGAAGCGGCGCGGCGGCGACGACGGCCATCACGGCGGCGCCTGGAAGATCGCCTATGCCGACTTCGTCACGGCGATGATGGCGTTCTTCCTGCTGATGTGGCTCATCAACGTCACGTCCCCGGAACAGAAGACCGGTATCGCCGAGTACTTCAATCCAATCACCGTTTCGCAGACCACCGCCGGCTCCGGCGGCGTGCTCGACGGCGCCTCGATCAGCCCGCCGGGCCCGCTGACCTCGCCGACATCCGAGATGCGCATGCAGGCATCGCTGCAGCTGGCGCCGCGCAGCGAGGCCAAGACGAAGTCCGATACCACCAACGACAAGACCGGCGGCGGCAAGACCGACGACAAGGAGCTCGAGAAGCTCGTCAAGGAACGCGAGCAGAAGCAGTTCAAGGAGGTCGAGGAGAAGCTGCGCAAATCGATCGAGGCGTTCCCCGACCTCAAGGCGCTGATGGACAACCTGATCATCGACCAGACGCAGGAGGGCCTGCGCATCCAGCTCGTCGACCGCGACGACCGGCCGATGTTCGCCCTCGGCAGCGCCGAGCCCTTCGACTACACGCAGAAGCTCCTTACCCTCGTGGCCCAGGCGATCGCCGATCTGCCCAACAAGGTCTCGATCAAGGGGCATACCGACGCGCTGCCTTACGCCGCGGGCAAGAAATACGACAACTGGGACCTCTCGTCCGAGCGCGCGCTGGCCTCGCGCCGCGTCATGCGGGAGGCCGGGCTCACCGAGGACCGCGTCGAGGGCGTCGTGGGCAGGGCCGACCGCGATCCTCTGTTTCCCGAGGATCCGAAGGACCCCCGCAACCGCCGCATCAGCATCGTCCTGCTGCACGATACCGCGGCCGCCGATTCCGCGACGGCCGACGCGGCGGCCGGCGACGCCAACCCGCTGCTGACCGCCCCGACGCCCTGACCCGGCGATCCCTTGCGGAACCCTTAACGGCGGCCCGGTTCCGCCAGCGCAAATGAAACCTTGGGGAAATCCCGATGCCCTAGTCTGCCTCGGAATTTCCGGGAGTCTTCGCCTTGCCGCAGGCACCATCTCTGACCCCTCAGATCCCCTTTCTCGCCGACCGTCCGACTGACGTGCGCGAGCGCCAAAGCGACGATCAGACCGCTACCGGCCACGCATTCGGCCGCCTGCTCGACCGATTCACGCGCCCCGCGGCGGCCAACGCCGCAACGCGACCGGCCGACGACTCCGACAACGACCCCGCCGCGCCGGATGGAACGGCCGATCAGACGGTCCGGCGATCTGCGAAATCGGACGCCGCGACCGACCGTACCGATGCGGGCGAGGACGACGACACGAAGACCGACAGCAGCGCCGGCGCCGGCCATTCGAGCCATGAGGCGACCGCCGACCAATCGGCCGCGCCGGCAGGCGTTCCGGCGCATCCCGCCCATCCAGCGCCGCCCGCCGCCGCCGTCCCCACGCTGATCATTGCCGCCCCGGTTGCCGCGCAGGCGACCGTCGCGGCCGGCGC
>JBKOWC010000153.1:0-2269 GCA_046724215.1 Pseudomonadota bacterium
CCGATGAGCTGCGTCGGCCTGTGGTTTGCGCTCGAGGACGCGACGCTCGAGAACGGCTGCATGTGGGCGCTGCCCGGCCGCCACCGCGACCCGCTGAAATCGCGCTTCCGCCGCCAGGACGACGGCCGCCTCGGCTACGACGTCTACGATCCGACGCCCATCGCGGCGGACGGCGCGATACCGCTCGAGGCGCGGCGGGGGACGCTCATCGTCCTGCATGGCCAGCTGCCGCATCTGAGCGGCCCCAACCGCTCGCCGCGGTCGCGCCACGCCTATACGCTGCACGTGATCGACGGCGCCTGCCGCTATCTCGACGACAACTGGCTGCAGCGGGCGCCGGAGCTGCCGCTCTGGGGCTTCTTCTGACGCCGGTCCGGCGCGGCAAGCCCCTCGACGCTCGCTTTCCTTTGCCGATACAATGGAACCCGGCCGCATCGGGGGATGGGGAGGCTGGACATGGCGAGGACGACCAGGCGGATCGGCATGGCCGCGGCGATCGCGGCGGCTTTGTTGTGCGGCCACGCGGCCGCGAGCGCCGCGACGCTCGATATCGAGCTCAACAAGATCGAAGACGCCGGCGCCCAGTGCAGCGCCTCCTTCGTCATGCAGAACCATATGGGCGCCACGCTCGACCAGCTGCGCATCGACCTCTATGTCTTCGACAAGGGCGGCGTCATCATGCGCCGCGTCTATCTCGACACTGGCCCCATGCGCGACGGCAAGACCACGGTGGCGAGTTTCGCTCTGGTCGACCAGCCCTGCGACAAGATCGGCCGCCTGCTGGTCAACGACATCCCCACCTGCAAGGCCCCCGACGGCAGCGCCCTCGACTGCCTCGGCGGCCTCACCCTGTCGAGCAAGGCCCCGGTGGAATTGGCGAAGTAGAGAGCTGTCGGCTGTCAGCTCTCAGCTCTCAGCGGGCGGTTGCCACGTCCGCAGATTTGCCCGATAGGTGGTCCGCGCCCTTCTTTATGATTCCCCCGCGAAAGCGGGGGTCCAGGGGCGTGGTGCACGTCAGTAGCCCTGGACCCCCGCTTTCGCGGGGGAATCACAAGGAGAGCTGACAGCTGATAGCTGACCGCTAACCCCCGGAGCCGCCCATGTCCTCGCCCTCCCGCCTCGACAACGAACGCAAGATCCGCAGCCCGCGCGGGCCGAAGATCAGCGCCAAGAGCTGGCTCACCGAGGCGCCGCTGCGCATGCTCATGAACAATCTCGATGCCGAGGTGGCGGAGAAGCCGCAGGAGCTCGTGGTCTATGGCGGCATCGGCCGCGCCGCGCGCGACTGGCAATGCTACGACCGCATCGTCGCCACGCTGAAGACGCTCGGCGACGACGAGACGCTGCTGATCCAGTCGGGCAAGCCGGTCGGCGTCTTCAAGACCCATGCCGACGCGCCGCGCGTGCTGCTCGCCAACTCCAACATCGTCCCCCATTGGGCCACCTGGGAGAAGTTCCACGACCTCGATCGCCACGGCCTCATGATGTACGGCCAGATGACCGCCGGCTCCTGGATCTATATCGGCAGCCAGGGCATCGTGCAGGGCACCTACGAGACCTTCGTCGAGGTCGGCCGCCGCCACTTCGGCGGCAACCTCCGAGGCAAATGGATTCTCACCGGCGGCCTCGGCGGCATGGGCGGCGCGCAGCCGTTGGCCGCGACCATGGCCGGCGCCTCCATGCTCGCCGTCGAATGCCAGCCGAGCCGCATCGAGCGCCGGCTGGAGACACGCTATCTCGACAAGAAGGCGGCGACGCTCGACGAGGCGTTGGCGATCATCCGCGCCGCCCATGCCAAGGGCGACGCCGTCTCTGTCGGCCTGCTGGGCAACGCCGCTGAGGTGTTCCCTGAGATCGTCAAGCGCGCGCAGCAGGATGCCGCCTGGCGCCCGGACGCGGTCACCGACCAGACAAGCGCCCACGATCCCGTGAACGGCTATCTCCCGGCCGGCTGGACACTCGACCAATGGGAGAAGATGCGCCTCAGCGACCCCGCTTCGGTGGCCAAGGCCGCGAAACAATCCATGGCGGTGCAGGTGCGCGCCATGCTCGACCTCCACCGCCTGGGCATCCCGACGCTCGACTACGGCAACAACATCCGGCAGATGGCGCTGGAAGAGGGCGTCACGGACGCCTTCGACTTCCCCGGCTTCGTGCCGGCCTATATCCGCCCCCTCTTCTGTCGCGGCATCGGCCCCTTCCGCTGGGTGGCCCTCTCCGGCGACCCCGAGGACATCTACCGCACCGATGAGCGAGTGAAGGAATTAAT
>JBKOWC010000097.1:0-3778 GCA_046724215.1 Pseudomonadota bacterium
TGCCTGCGCATCAACCCCGGCAACATCGGCTCGGCCCAGCGGGTGAAGGAGGTCGTGCAGGCGGCCAAGGACCATGGCTGCTCGATGCGCATCGGCGTCAATGCCGGCAGCCTGGAGAGGGAACTGCTGGAGAAGTACGGCGAGCCCTGCCCGGAGGCCATGGTCGAGAGCGCGCTCACCCATGCCAAGATCCTGGAGGACAACGACTTCCGCGAGTTCAAGATCAGCGTCAAGGCGTCGGACGTGTTCCTGGCGGTGGCGGCCTATCAGGGGCTGTCGGAGGCCTGCGACTACCCGCTGCATCTCGGCATCACCGAGGCCGGCGGCCTGCGCACGGGCACGGTGAAGTCCTCGGTCGGGCTGGGGATGCTGCTGTGGTCGGGGATCGGCGACACGATCCGGGTGAGCCTGTCGGCCGATCCGGTGGAGGAGGTGAAGGTCGGCTACGACATCCTGAAGTCGCTGGGGCTGCGGCACCGGGGTGTGAACGTGATCGCCTGCCCGTCCTGCGCACGCCAGCAGTTCGACGTGATCAAGACGGTGGCGGCGGTGGAGGCGCGGCTGGCGCACATCACGACGCCGATGACGCTGAGCATCATCGGCTGCGTGGTGAACGGGCCGGGGGAGGCGCGCGAGACCGACGTGGGTTTCACCGGCGGCGGCAACGGCACGCACCAGGTGTATATCGCCGGCACGCCGCACCACCGCCTCAAGGGCGAGGACATCGTCGACCATCTCGTCCGCCTCGCCGAGCAGAAGGCGGCCGAGATCCAGGCCAAGGAGAAGGCCGAAGCCGCCACGCCGGCGGCCGCGCAGTAGGGCGTGCGCCACCACCGGGTTGGACAAACGGCGTTGCGTCCTTCGACGAGCTCAGGATGAGGTTCTTCCTTTGTGCCATTGACAATATTCCTCATCCTGAGCTTGTCGAAGGACGCACGGTGGTAATGCCAGCCAATAGTCCTTGAAAGTACTAAAGTCGCTGCCACAAATCCTTCGAGGTCACCGTTGTCTTCGCTTCAGCCGGTTCGCGGCACGCACGACATATTGCCGGACGAGATGCGGCGGCACCGCCGCGTCGTCGAGACGGCGCGCGCCGTCGCCGAGCGCTACGGCTATCTCGAGATGGCGACGCCGATCTTCGAATTCTCCGACGTGTTCCAGCGCACGCTCGGCGACACCTCGGATATCGTCACCAAGGAGATGTACAGCTTCGCGGACCGCGGCGGCGAGCAGCTGACGCTACGCCCGGAGAATACAGCTGGTGTCGCACGCGCATTGATTTCCGAAGGCCTGTTGCAACATCTGCCGCTCAAGTACTTCTATCATGGCCCCATGTTCCGCGCGGAACGGCCAGCAAAGGGCCGTTTTCGGCAGTTTCACCAGACGGGCGTCGAGCTTCTCGGCATCCCGCAGCCGCAGGGCGATGCGGAAATCATTGCCGTTGGCGCAGCGATCTTGCGTGAGCTGGGCGTCCTAGATCGCACCGTGCTCGAGCTCAACACGCTCGGCGACGGCGAGAGTCGGACGGCCTATCGCAGCGTGTTGGTCGAGTATTTCCAAGGCCACAAGGTGCGGCTGTCCAAAGAGAGTCTCGATCGACTGGAGCGCAACCCGCTGCGCATTCTCGATTCCAAGGATGAAGGCGACCAGGCGATCGTCGCCGGTGCGCCGATCTATACGGACTATCTCAACGCTGCCAGCCGCTCCTTCTTCGACGCGGTAAAGCAAGGGCTCAATGCGATCGGCATCGCCTACGCGATCAATCCGCGTCTCGTGCGCGGGCTCGACTACTATTGCCACACCTGCTTCGAATTCACGGCCGCGGAACTCGGCGCGCAGAAGACGGTGATGGCGGGCGGCCGCTATGACGGCCTGGTCGAAACGATGGGCGGTCCGCCGACACCCGGCGTCGGTTGGGCGTCCGGCATCGAGCGCGTCGCCATGATGCTCGATGACGGTGTGGCCGCCGCGCAACCGGTCGCCGTGATCCCCATCGGCGATGCCGCGGCGACGCCGGCGCTGAAGCTCACCGAGGAGCTGCGCCGGGCGGGTGTCGCCGTCGACCTCGGCTTTTCCGGCAACGTCAAGAAGCGCATGGCGCGGGCCGACAAGATCGGCGCCGTCGCGGCGGTCATCCTGGGCGACGATGAACTGGCCAAGGGCGTCGCCACCCTGCGCGACCTGCGATCGGGCGCTCAGGAGCAGGTGCCGCTCACCAGCCTGCAGGACCGGTTGGCCGCCCTCGGGCGGTAGGGATGGCAGGGTCGCTCGCCGAACCGATCGTCGTCGGCGTCAGTCACCGAAGCGGCACGGCGGCGCTGCGCGAGCGCTTGTTTCTCGACGAGAGCGGACAGGCGGCCCTGCTCGGTCGCCTGCAGGCTGCCGGGCTCACGCAGGCACTCGTCCTCTCCACCTGCGATCGCACCGAGGTGCACGCCGTCGACGGCGATACCGCGCGCGCCGCGGCGATCATCCGGGAGGCGCTCGCGGCCATGGGCCGCGTGGCAGCGGCGGAGATCCTGACGCAGGGCTACGAGCATGCCGGCCGAGCCGCGCTGCGGCACCTCTTCGCCGTCGCCGCTTCGCTCGACAGCGTCGTCATCGGCGAACCGCAGGTGCTCGGACAACTGAAAGACAGCCATCGGCTCGCCGCCGCGGCCGGCGCGGTCGGCTCGGATCTCGACGGCATCCTGCGGGCCGCCTACGGCGCCGCCAAGCGCGTGCGCAGCGAGACGGCCATCGGCGAGCGCCCGGTCTCGATCGCCGCCGCCGCGATCCAGATGGCGCGCCGCGTGCAGGGCGACCTCGACCGCTGCACGGCCGTCCTGCTCGGCGGCGGCGAGATGGGCGAGCTGATGGCCGAACAGCTGCGGCAGGCCGGCATCGCGCGCATGGTCGTCGTGCATCGTTCGATGCCGCGCGCCGCGCTCATCGCGCATCGCCTGGGCGCCCACGTCCGGCCCTATGCCGATCTTGCGGCGGCGCTGGCCGAGGCCGACATCCTGGTCTGCGCCGTCGGCGACGAGCAGGAGACGGTGATGGCCGCGGCGATCCAGGCCGCGCTCCGCGCCCGCCGCCAGCGCCCGATCATGTGCATCGACGCGGCCGTGCCCGGCGATATCGACGAGGCCGTCGATCGCCTCGACGGCGCCTTCCTGTTCGACCTCGGCGATCTCGAACGGCTGGCCGTCGAAGGGCAGTCCTCGCGCACAGCCGCGGCCGCGGCGGCCTGGGCCATCGTCGATGCGGAGGTCGCTGCCTTCGCGAGCGGCGAGGCCGGACGCCACGCGGCCCCCGCGGTCGTCGCGCTGCGGCGGCATTTCGAGGCGATCCGCGAGCAAGTGATGGCGGAGAACCCCGCCGCCGACGCCGCCACGGCGACGCGATTGCTGCTCAACCGCCTGTTGCACGCGCCCTCGGCGGCCCTGCGCGAGGCGGCGGCGAACGCGGCCGTGGACGGCGCGGGCGAACTGGTGGAAATAGAGCGCGTCCTCGCGCGTGTCTTCGGCGCCGGCGTGGACGATGCCCGCCCGCAGAGCGTGGCGGGGCAGGAGACGGAGGAAGACGCGTGATTCTGACGGAGAAGCTCGATCGCGTGGTCAGGCGCCACGAAGAACTGGCGCGGTCGATGGCCGGTGAGGGGCCGGTCGATCCGGAGTCTTTTGCACGTGCGTCAAAGGAGTATTCCGACCTGACGCCGGTCGTGGAGAGCATCAAACAGCTGCTGCGGGCCGAGCAGGAGGCCAAGGACCTGTCCAGCCTGATCACCGACGCCGGC
>JBKOWC010000335.1:0-5958 GCA_046724215.1 Pseudomonadota bacterium
GTGATGGTGACGTCGGTACCGGGGCGTTCGATCTTGGCGCGGCCGATCGGCGTGACGAAGTCGGCGTCGGTCGGCACCGGGAAGCTCTGGCCGTAGAGGATCTCATTCTCCAGGAACACGACCGGGTTGGGATCGCGAATCGCCGCCTTGAGGAGGCCCTTGGCGTCGGCTGCCGACCAGGGTGCGATCACCTTGAGCCCCGGGCAATGGGCGTACCAGCTGGCGTAACACTGCGAGTGCTGCGCGGCAACGCGCGCCGCGGCGCCGTTCGGTCCGCGGAAGACGATCGGGCAGCCCATCTGGCCGCCCGACATGTAGAGGGTCTTGGCGGCCGAGTTGATGATGTGGTCGATCGCCTGCATGGCGAAATTGAAGGTCATGAATTCGACGATCGGCCGCAGGCCCTGGAAGGCGGCGCCGACGCCGAGGCCGGCAAAACCGTATTCGGTGATCGGGGTGTCGATCACGCGCTGGGCGCCGAACTCCTGCAGCAGCCCCTGGCTCACCTTGTAGGCGCCTTGATATTCCGCGACCTCCTCGCCCATGAGGAACACGGTGGGATCGCGACGCATCTCCTCGGCCATCGCGTCGCGCAGGGCCTCGCGAACCGTGATCGTGACCGTCTGCCCGGAGGTCGCCGCCTCAGGCGGCGGCGCCTTGGCGGTCGGCGGCGCGACCGATGGGGTGGACGGAGCCGGCGCTGCCGGTGCCGGCGCCTTGGCGGTAGCGGCCGCCGCGGGCGCTGCCTCGACGTCTTCGCCATCTCCGGCAATGACCGCGATCGGGGTGTTCACGGCGACGTTCTCGGTCCCCTCCGGCACCAGAATCTGCGCCAGGCGGCCCTCATCCACCGCCTCGACCTCCATGGTCGCCTTGTCCGTCTCGATCTCGGCAATGACGTCGCCGGGCTTCACATTGTCGCCTTGCGCCTTCAGCCACTTGGCCAGCTTGCCTTCGGTCATCGTCGGCGACAGCGCCGGCATGAGAATCTGGGTCGGCATGCATTCCTCCCGGCGGGCCGGTTGTTCGTTGCCGCGGCCGCTGAGCGTCGGCCCCGGTGCTGACTAAGCGTCGATGAGAATCTCGGTGTAGAGCTCGGCCGGATCGGGCTCCGGACTGCTCTGCGCGAACTCCGTCGCCTGCGAGATGACGTCTTTGATGTCGCGATCGATGTTCTTGAGGGTAGCCTCGTCGGCATGCCCGCCGTCGAGCAGCAGCTGGCGCAGATGATCGATGGGATCGCGCTCCTGCCGCACGCGGGCGACTTCCTCGCGGCTCCGGTACTTGCCCGGGTCCGACATGGAATGGCCGCGATAGCGATAGGTAAGCATCTCCAGGATGTACGGACCCTTGCCGGCCCGGATGTGGGCCACGGCCTTGTCGGCCGCCGCCCGGACGGCCAGAACGTCCATGCCGTCCACCTGAACGCCGGGTATCCCATAGGCCTCGCCGCGGCGGTACAGGTCCGGGCGCGCCGAAGCCCGATCGACGCTGGTGCCCATGCCGTACTTGTTGTTCTCGATGACGTACAGCACGGGAAGCTTCCAGAGGGCCGCCATGTTGAACGACTCGTACACCTGGCCCTGATTGACGGCGCCGTCGCCCAGGTAGGTGACGCTGAGATTGCCGGCGTTGCGATATCTGTGCGCGAACCCCAGCCCCGTGCCGAGCGGCACCTGAGCGGCGACGATGCCGTGGCCGCCGAAGAAGTTCTTCTCGCGGCTGAACATGTGCATCGACCCGCCCTTGCCCTTGGAATAGCCGCCGCGCCGGCCCGTGAGCTCGGCCATGACGCCCTTGGCGTCCATGCCGCAGGCCAGCATGTGGCCGTGATCGCGGTAGCCAGTGATGACGGCGTCGCCCGGCGTCAGGGCTGCCTGGACGCCGACGACGACGGCCTCCTGGCCGATGTAGAGATGGCAGAAGCCGCCGATGAGCCCCATGCCGTAGAGCTGGCCGGCCTTCTCCTCGAAGCGGCGGATCAGCAGCATGTCGCGGTAGTATTTCAGCAGCTCGGCCGAATCCGGCTCGGCATCGGCGTCCGACTTGCCCTTGCGCTTGGCTACCGTCGCCATGGCGATCCTCCCGTCGGGTTCGACGCTTCGTGACTGGCGATTTTTGGCGGTCGATCGAGCGGCAGACTAACGCCGGTTTCCGGCGAAAACAAGGTTCACTAATTCCTTGTTTTTACGCATCAATTTGTCACTGAACTCGTGTTCGATTAATTGCCTCTCGGTCCCTCCGTGGCGCCAGCCGGCGACTTCGGGAGCATGACGAGGCGATCGTCCGGATCCGCGAGATTCAGCATGGCGCGCGCGCGCTCGTCGAGAAGGTCCGGATCGAGGCCGTTCGAGTTCAACAGCGCCACGCGATGCTCGAGCGTCTGCCGCTCCGCCTGGACGTCGGCCAGCACCGCCTGGCTCTCCCCCAGTTCCCGCGTCATGCGGAGCCACGCCATGATGCCGCGATCGCCCTGCACCGCGTGATAGACGAAGTAGCCGAAGACGCAGGCGCCGATGATCGGCGGCGCGATGAGCCGCAGGCGTTTGCTGATTTCGTGCGTCAGGGTCACGGGGGCCACCGAATCACAGTCGATTCCGCGCCGTCAACAGAAAAGCGATTCGCGGTCGCGATTTCGGGCGCTCCGCGGCCTTCTCTCAGCGGGTAAGCATTTGTGCGATCGTTTGATTGATTCCCCCGCGCAAGCGGGGGTCCAGGGCAAGTGAGGGAGCGCTGGCCCTGGGCCCCCGCTTTCGCGGGGGAATCACAACTGGGGAATACTTGAACTACAGAGATCGGCCAGGGAATTTATTCATTGCCGGAAGGCAGCGCGACCGAGGTAGCGGGATGATGACCCCAGTTCCTCTTCGATGCGGAGCAGCTGGTTATACTTGGCGAGCCGGTCGGAACGCGACAGCGAGCCGGTCTTGATCTGGCCGCAGTTGGTGGCGACGGCGAGGTCGGCGATCGTGGAGTCTTCGGTCTCGCCGGAGCGATGCGACATGACGGCGCGGTAGCCCGCCTTGTGCGCCGTTTCCACCGCCTCCAGCGTTTCCGTCAGCGTGCCGATCTGGTTGACCTTGATGAGGATGGCATTCGCGATGCTGCGGGCGATACCCTGGCGCAGGCGTTCCGTGTTGGTGACGAAGATGTCGTCGCCGACCAGCTGCACCTTGTTGCCCACGGCGCGCGTCAACTCGGCCCAGCCGTCCCAATCGTCCTCGGCCATGCCGTCCTCGACCGAGATGATCGGATAGCGGGCGACGAGATCGGCGTAGAGCTTGACCATGGCGCCGGGATCGAGAGTCTTGCCCTCGCCTTCCATCGTGTACTTTCCGTTCTTGAAGAACTCGGTGGAGGCGGCGTCGAGGCCGAGCGCCACCTGCTCGCCCGGCCGATAGCCGGCGCCTTCGATCGCCTTCATGACGAAACCGAGCACCTGATCGGCGCCCTTGAGGTTGGGCGCGAAGCCGCCCTCGTCGCCGACATTGGTGTTGTGCCCGGCCTGCTTCAGCTGCGCCTTCAGATGATGGAAGACCTCGGCGCCCATGCGCAGCCCCTCGGCGAAGGTCTTCGCACCCACCGGCAGGATCATGAATTCCTGGAAGTCGATGGCGTTGTCGGCATGCGCGCCGCCATTGACGATGTTCATCATCGGCACCGGCAGGGTGCGCGCCGACGTCCCGCCGACGTAGCGGTAGAGCGGCAGGCCGGCCTGGGCCGCCGCCGCCTTGGCCACGGCGAGGCTGGCGCCGAGAATGGCGTTGGCGCCCAGCCGTGCTTTGTTCGGCGTGCCGTCGAGCGTGATCATGGTCTGGTCGACCTTCGCCTGGTCCTCGGCATCGAGGCCGGAGAGCACGTCGAAGATCTCGCCGTTCACGGCGTCGACGGCCTTGATGACGCCCTTGCCGCCATAGCGCTTCTTGTCGCCGTCGCGCAGCTCGACCGCCTCGTGCGTGCCGGTGGAAGCACCCGAGGGAACGGCGGCGCGGCCGAAGGCGCCGCTCTCGAGCCGCACGTCGACCTCGACGGTCGGGTTGCCGCGGCTGTCCAGAATCTCGCGCGCATGAACATCGGTGATCGCCGTCATCGCCGTGACTCCGTCCGGTTGCTGCTCAAGGCGGCAACACATACAAGCGCGTGCGCAGCCGCACAAGCGGGCGTCAGGGTCGCGCCGCCGGCTCAGGCCAGCCTTACCGGGTTCGCCTTTGCCAGGCTGTCGAAGGCTATGAGGCTGTGTAGCAGCGCCGGCATGTTGCGCAGTGGCACCATGTTTGGCCCGTCGCTTGGCGCCTTGTCGGGATCCTGGTGGGTCTCCATGAAGACGGCAGCGACGCCGACGGCGACCGCGGCGCGCGCCAGCACCGGGACGAACTCGCGCTGGCCGCCGCTCTTCGTCCCCTGCCCGCCCGGCTGCTGCACGGAATGGGTGGCGTCGAAGACGACGGGATAGCCGGTCTGCGCGAGGATCGGCAGGCTGCGCATGTCCGAGACGAGCGTGTTGTAGCCGAAGCTGACGCCGCGCTCGCAGACCAGGATGTTGTGATTGCCGGTCTGCGCGATCTTGGCCGCCACCTGCTTCATGTCCCAGGGAGCGAGGAACTGGCCCTTCTTGACGTTGATCGCCCGACCGGTCTCGCCGGCGGCGATCAGCAGGTCCGTCTGCCGGCAGAGGAAGGCGGGGATCTGCAGGACGTCGACGGCCTCGGCGACGGGGGCGCAATGCTCGCGCTCGTGCACGTCGGTCAGGACAGGGCAACCGAAGCTCTCGCGCAGCTCGGCGAGGATCGGCAGGCTCTTCTCCATGCCGAGGCCGCGTGCGCTCTCGGCGCTCGTGCGGTTGGCCTTGTCGAACGAGGTCTTGTAGATGAGGCCGATGCCGAGCTTGCCCGTCAGCTCCGTGAGGGCCTGGCACATCTCGCGCGCATGCGCCCGCGATTCCAGTGCGCAGGGTCCGGCGATGAGCGCCAGCGGCCGGTCGTTGCCGATGGTGATGTTGCCGACGGTGACGTGGCGCGGGGCGGTCATGGCTCGTCCATCCAGGCTGATCTAGCCGGTCCGGGGCGGCGCCTGCAAGGCTCGGCGGATGTTGAAGAACAACTCGCCCTGGCCGCGGGCATCATCGAGCGCGACATGGCTGTGCGGAGTCGCGCCGAACCACTCGGCGGGCATGCCGCGCTTCGTCGCATCTCGGTAGCTGCGCGAACCCAACGCCACATACGCCATTGTCTTGATGTCGATTCCGCTGTGGCCGAAGGGCGACTTGCCGAGGAAGCGGATCTGGTACCAGTAGACGAACATCATGTCGAACAGGAGCGGGTAGGCAACGAATACCGGACGCGCGCCCAACGATTGGACCCAGCGATCATAGTCGGCCATCGCGACGGCTGGTGCGCGCAGGTCCGTGCGACATGCGGCCCAGGCGTCCGGTTGCGTTCGCCACCACTCCATGGTGCGAGGGTCGGGAGTGGCGTCGGGCAAGGTCTCGAGATTGACCGAGAAGCTGGCGACCTCGCGCCCATCCTCGTCATAGGCGACGCTGGCGAAACTCAGCATCGAGTTCCTCCCCGGAATGGGCCCATCGGTCTCGATGTCGGTCGAGACGTAGACCTCCTTACGGTCGCTCATTTTTTGGCCTGCTTCGTCCGCCCGCTTACACCAAGCGCGACTGCTGGATCGCCGCTTCGATGAACGATCGGAAGAGCGGATGGGGTTCGAACGGCTTCGACTTCAGCTCGGGATGGAACTGCACGCCGATGAACCAGGGGTGGCTCGGCATCTCCACGATCTCCGGCAGGATGCCGTCGGGCGACAGGCCGGAGAAGCGCATTCCGGCCGCCTCCAGCCGCTCCTTGTAGTTGATGTTGACCTCATTGCGGTGGCGGTGCCGCTCGCTGATCCAGTCCTGGCCGTAGATGTCGCGCACCTGGCTGCCGGGCTGCAGGCGGCACTCGTAGG
>JBKOWC010000144.1:0-5301 GCA_046724215.1 Pseudomonadota bacterium
GCGGCGGCCGCGCGAAGGCGGCCAGCAAGACAACCAGTCCGACGATGAAGGTCCGCTTTGTCATGGCGACGCTCCCTTGGATGGGCACGCCCAGAGCGTTGTCGCATCACGTGGAACCGCCCGCGTTGTCATGCCGGCGAATAGTCCGGAGCGGGTTCCAGTTGCAATGACGCTTCCGTGCCGCTGTGCCGCGGTCGGCATTGTCGCCATCGCGTCCGCCGGGTCCAGGGCTTTCGGCGCCGCAGGCGGACGCGGGCGGCAATGACGGCAATCCGACATCACCCGACGGCAATGCGAAGCGGCGCGGCGACGCTTGTTGCCGCAGCCCGACAGCTTGTTTAATTTGTCGAACAGCCAAGGCAAAAGACCCCAACCAAACCAGGGAGACAGGGAATGAAAATAGCACTGATGCGCTGCGTGCTCGCCGCCGCCGGCATGACGGCGGCCATGCTCGCCGCCGGTTTCGGCCATGCCGGACCGGTGACCACCGACGACCTGATGAAGGCCCAGGACAATGCCGGCGAATGGCTGATGTACGGGCGCGACTATCGCAACTGGCGCTACAGCCCGCTCGCCGAGATCACGCCTGACAACGCCGCGAAGCTGACGCCGGTCTGGTCGCTCTCGACCGGCGGACAGTTCGGCGGGCTCGAGGCCACGCCGCTGTTCCACGACGGCGTGCTCTACTTCTCGGCCGACTATGCGCGCGTCTTCGCCGTCGATGCCCGCAGCGGCCGCCTCATCTGGCACTACGAACCGGAGTACGAGGACGGCCTGAACGCCATGCTCTGCTGCGGCCCGATCCACCGCGGCGTCGCGCTCAAGGACAACCTCGTCTATGTGGCGCGGCTCGACGCCAAGCTCGAGGCCCTCAACGCCGCCGACGGCAAGGTGGTGTGGGAGGCGAAGATCGACGAATGGAAGAACGGCGTCACCACGAACTCGGCGCCGCTGGTCGTCAAGGACCACGTCATCATCGGCGTCTCCGGCGGCGAGTACGGCGTGCGCGGCTACCTGAAATCCTTCAACGCCCAGACCGGCGCGCTCGAATGGCAGACCTACACGGTTCCCGCGCCCGGCGAGCCCGGCAGCGACACCTGGCCGAAGGACGACAGCTGGAAGACCGGCGGCGCCCCGACCTGGCTCACCGGCAGCTATGACGCCGATACCAACACGCTCTACTGGGGCACGGGGAATCCCGGCTCCTGGCAGTCGGACCAGCACCCTGGCGACAACCTGTATACGGACTCGACGCTGGCGCTCGACCCCGAGACCGGCAAGATGAAGTGGTTCTACCAGTACACGCCGAACGACAGCTGGGACTACGACGCGATGGCGACGCCGATCCTCATCGACACGACCATCGACGGCAAGCCGACCAAGGCGTGGGCGGTGTCCAGCCGCAACGGCTATTTCTACGTCATGGATCGGACGAACGGCAGCTTCCTCTATGCCCTGCAGATGGTCGAAGGCATCAATTGGACGAGCGGCCTCGATTCGAAGACGGGTAAGCCGACCGTCAATGTCGCCATGAAGCCGAAGCAAGGCGCGGGGGCCGTGCAACCGATCATCCCCGGCCTCGAGGGCGGCACCAACTGGTTCCCGCCGGCCTACGATCCGGACCTCGGGCTGTTCTTCGTCGGCGTCAACCAGTGGGGCATGGGCCTGACCTCCTGGGAGAAGGGCAAGCTGGTCTATAAGCCCGGCGACGTCTTCATGGGCGTCGACTACCAGATGTATCGCATGGGCGAAACGATCGGCCATCTGCGGGCCATCGACGTCGCCAACAAGAAGGTCGCCTGGGACGTGCCGAGCCCGCTGCCGCTGTTCTCGGGCATGCTCGTGACCAAGGGCGGCGTCCTCTTCACCGGCGACCAGCGCGGCCGCTTCCTTGCCTTCGATGCCAAGACCGGCAAGGAGCTGTGGAAGTTCCAGACCGGATCCGGCATCAACGCCTCGCCGATCACGTACCAGCTGGACGGCAAGCAGTATGTCGCGATCCTCTCCGGCCTCGGTGGCGACCCGAGCTTCTACTACTCGGCGCCGAAGGGCGGCATGCTCTGGGTGTTCGCCATCGACGGCAAGGTCGACGAGGGCGGCTATTACAACGCCCAGGTGATCGAGAAGATGCTGCCGACCTTCAAGCCGTGATCGGCGCGTAACCTGGAAGGCGAGGCGACCGTGCAGATCCGGGCAGGGAAATCCGGCCTGAACGTCCTCGCCTTGCGCGCTCTCGTCACGCTGCCGCTGGTGACGGCTGTCACCAGCGGCAGCGCCGACGACGCGCTTACCGATCCCTTTCTCGGCCAGCCCGATGCGATCTCGGCCGGCCGCGATACCTATCGCGCCAAGTGCTACATCTGCCATTTCAGCAACGGCGGGCGCGGACCCAACCTGTTCGCCACCAAGCTGACCGACGAGCAGTTCCTGGAGACCGTCATCAACGGCCGCAAGGGCACGCAAATGCCGGCCTTCGGCCTGCGCCTGTCGCCCGACGAGGTGTGGCAGGTGCATGCCTTCATCAAGTCGACCGACCACTATTGACGCGCTCTTCCCCCGCGCAACCCGGCCGGTTGTTTCCGCATTCCCCTTCTGACACTATCGTTGGCGAGCGGGCCGGACGCCAAGGGACCGCCGAGGAGCGCCGACGCGTGCCCAATGAACGAGTGACGGCCGACCACAACGGGGCCGCGGACCATCTGGAAGGTGGCGAGCGCCTGTACCGGATGTTCGTGAAGGACCTGGTCCTGCAATGCAACATCGGCGCCTATGCGCATGAGCGGCTGGCGCCGCAGCCGGTGCGCTTCAACGTCGACCTGCATGTGCGCGAGCCGGCGGCGCCGCTCAACGACGACCTGCGGAATGTCCTCTCCTATGACGAGATCACGGCCGGCATCAAGCGGCTGATCGGCAGGGGCCACATCAATCTCGTGGAGACGCTCGCCGAGGAGATCGCGTCGCTCTGCCTCGCCGACCCGCGCGCCCTGCATGTGCGCGTCAGCGTCGAGAAGCTCGCCGTGGAGCCGAACGCGACCAGCGTGGGCGTCGAGATCGAACGCCGCCGCCGGCGCCACCCGGCGGTGGCCGAGCTGTTCCCCCTGGCCTTCGAAAGCACGGCCGCGCATCAGCGCGGCCGCCGCGACGGCGGAAACTAACCTGACGCGGCCGCGGCAACCGCTCTGGATCGTCAAGCTGGGCGGCAGTCTCGCGGAATCCGCCCACCTCAAGGCGTGGCTCGCGCTGCTCGCGACGGCGCCCGGCACGACGGTCGTCGTCCCCGGCGGCGGACCTTTCGCGGATCGGGTGCGCGCAGCGCAGAAGGATATCGGATTCGACGACGCCACGGCCCATCACATGGCCCTGCTGGCCATGGAGCAGTACGGCCGCATGCTCTGCGGACTGCAGGCGGGCCTGCGCCCGGCGGCCAGCCTGGCCGCGATTGAGCGGACGCGCCGCGCCGGCTTGGTGCCGGTCTGGATGCCGACGCATCTGGTGCTCGGCCGGCCGGAGATCGCCGAGAGTTGGGATATCACGTCCGACAGCCTCGCGGCCTGGCTGGCGGGCGCACTGGGCGGCCGGCGGCTGCTGCTGGTGAAGTCGGTCGAGATCGCAGGCGGCAGCGTGCCGGCGGCGACGTTGGTGCGACGCGGCATCGTCGATCCGGCATTCCCGCGGTTTCTGCAGCGGAGCCGCAGCGAGGCCTGGTGCATCGAGGCTTCCCGCCATGCCGAGATGGCGGCGGCCCTTCGCCGCGGCGGCGCGGCGGGGACGCGCATCACCGCGCCCGAGTCGGCGAGGCCGGCCAGCCGCCCGATTGTGGGAGGCAACGCCCGTGCTAACATCGGCGCCGACGCAGTCCGCGCCCGACAGCGTTGACGGGAGCCGCAGCGCGATGCCGAAGAAGGTCCGGACGCCGCGGCTGGCCTGGGCGCTGACGGGGTCGGGACACTTCTTCACCGAAAGCCTCGCCTTGATCGGCCGCATTCCCGACGTCGACCTGTTCGTCAGCCGCGCCGCCGCCGAGGTCGTGCGCATGTACCGCGACGACATGAGCAAGCTGCCGGCAGGCGTGCGCGTCTTCAAGGACACGACGGCGAGTGCCGCGCCGGTCGGCCTGTTCTATCACGGCGTCTATCACACGCTGGTCGTGGCCCCCGCCACCTCCAACACCGTGGCGAAGTGCGTCTATGGCATCTCCGACAACTTGGCGACCAACGTCTTCGCCCAGGCTGGAAAATGCCGGGTGCCCAGCATCGTCTTCGCCTGCGACACGGCGCCCGAGCTGGAGACCATGGCGCCCGACGGGATGGTCAAGGTGTTCCCGCGCCGGATCGACCTCGACAACGTCGAGCGGCTCAAGGCCTTCGAGGCGACAACGGTCGTCGAGAGCCTCGTCGATCTCGAAGCGGCGCTGCGCGCACGGCTCGCATGCCTGAACATATCCTTTTCCTGACCGGGCGCCTGGCAAAGCCGCGCGTCGCCAAGGTGCTGGCGGCGATGCAGCCGACCGATTTCTCGTACGAGGTCCAGGATGTCGGCGTGAAGGTGGCGGCGTTGATGACCGGCGACCTGATCCGCCGCCGCCTGCCGCCGCCGGTGACGGCCCACCGCATCATGCTTCCCGGGCGTTGCCGCGCCGACCTCGCCGCCTTGTCTTCGCATTATGGCGTCCCCGTGCTGCGCGGGCCCGACGACGTAAAGGACCTGCCGGAGTTCTTCGGCCAGAAGGGAAAGCCGCGCGACCTCTCGCGCCACGACGTGCGCATCTTCGCCGAGATCGTCGAGGCACCGACGCTGGACGTCGCCGGGATCCTGCGGCGGGCCGATGCGTACCGGCGCGGCGGCGCCGACGTGATCGATCTCGGCTGCCTGCCGGACACGCCGTTTCCGCATCTCGCGGAGGCCGTGCAGGCGCTCGTCACGGCCGGCCATCGGGTCAGCGTCGATTCCGCCGATGTCGAGGAACTGCGGCGCGGCGCGCAGGCGGGTGCGCACTATCTCTTGAGCCTCACCGAGGAGACCGTGTCCCTGGCCGACGAGACCGCGGCGGTACCGGTTCTGATTCCGGCCCGCCATGGCGACCTCGACTCGCTGTTGCGCGCGATGGACCGGCTCGACGCCGCGGGCCGCCCGTACCTCGCCGATCCGATCCTCGACCCGATCCACTTCGGCTTCACGGACTCGCTGATGCGCTATGCCACCCTGCGCCGGCTGCGGCCGAACGCGGAGATCCTCATGGGCACCGGCAACCTGACGGAGCTGACCGACGCCGACAGCACCGGCGTCACGGCCGTGCTGATG
>JBKOWC010000029.1:0-3789 GCA_046724215.1 Pseudomonadota bacterium
GGCCTGGCGCAGATCGTCGCCAACGGCTTCGTCAGCCAGCGCATCCGCCGCGATGCCGAGCCGCAGCGCATGTCGGCCCAGCACATCTCGGGCGACAGCCGCTCGCCCTTCACCCGCATCCTGCACGAGATGGAGGAGAACCTGGAGGCGCCGCTTACCGCCCGCCAGCTGGCCAAACGGGCCGGCATCTCGGTGCGCGCCCTCGGCCGCATCCTGCGCGACCGGGTCGGCGAATCGCCCATGCGCTACTATCTCAAGGTTCGCCTGCAGGCGGCCCGCAACGCCCTCTTCTACAGCGATATCCCGATCCAGGACATCGCCGCGTCCTGCGGCTTCTCCTGTCCGGAGGTGTTCTCCCGCAGCTTCCGTGCCCATTTCGGCCTGTCGCCGCGGGAGTTTCGCCAGCAGTTCACGCGCGAGCAGCTCCGTCGCTTCCGCCCGGAGCTCGATCAGCAGCTTGTCGCCTGATCCGCGACGGCGGGAAGCAAGTGCAAACGAACATTGGGGAAATCCCGTATTTCGTGTAAGAGGGGGGAGGGATACAACCGCTCGGCGTTCTCGGGCCGGCGGAAGGGGGAAGAGACGACTGTGGCATCCGGCAATCGCAAGCGCCCGGCGAAACGGCCGGCCACACCGGCGCGGCCGCCGAAGGGTCGCGGCGCCTCCAACGTCCATGTGGCGCTGCGCAACGAGATCCTCCATCTCGGCCTGAAGCCCGGCGCCAAGCTCGACGAGATGGGTCTGGTGCGCAAGTTCGGGATCTCGCGCACGCCGGTGCGCGAGGCGTTGATCCGCCTCGCGGCCGAGGGGCTGGTGTTCCTCCTGCCCAATCGCGGCGCGCAGGTGGCGCCCCTCGATCTCGTCGACATCGCCCACTATTTCGAAGCCCTCGAACTGCTGCAGAGCGCCGTCAATCATTGGGCGGCGCGCCGGCGCACGCCGGAAGATCTCGTCGAGATCTGCCGGCTGCGCGACGCCTTCCGCAAGGCGGCCGAGCGCTACGACCAGGCGGCCATGATCGAACTCAACCGCGACCTTCATGCCGCCATCGCCCGGGCAGCCCAGAATCCGCACGTCGAGGCGCCGTTTCTCGCCCTCCTGAATCACGGCATGCGGCTCAACTGGATCTGCCTCGACCGGCTCGTCGCCGGCGACCTCGACAAGCATCTGAAGCGTGCCTGCATCGAGCACGACCAGATCGTCCGCGTGATCGAGAAGGGCGACGCTGCCGGCGCCGAGCGGATGGCGCGCCTCCATACCGACACCTTCCGCCAGCGCCTCAAGGACTTCCTCAGCGACAGCCTGGCGGCGGAGATCCATCTGCGGTCCGGCCGCGACTAGGGAAGCCGGTCGCTGGTCGCCTCAGCGGCCCTGCGTCAGCGCCAGCAGGTCGCGGACCCGATCCAGGAGGCCGGTCAGCGGCGGCTCGGCCAGGGGGCTCAGCGGCGGCATGACGCGGCGCCACGTGGCATCGCCGGTCAGCTCGGCGATGACGGCCTTGCAGGCGGGAACGAACGGATGCGCCGAAAGGGCATCGTCCATCGCCTGGATGGACGGCACCAGATCGTCGGCCAGATCCGGATGGTCGAGCAGGCGGCGCAGCAGCCGCGGCATCACGTTGCCGAGGCCGCAGATGGTGCCGGCGCCGCCGGCATCGATCACGCGGTGGATATGGACCTCGGTGCCCGTCATGACGGCGAGCTCCGGGAACTCGCCGACGAAGGCGCTCGTCACCGCCCAGTCGCCGCCGCTGTCCTTGATGCCGACGATCGCCGGTCCATGGCGCGCGACGAGGCGCCGGATCAGCGGCGGCGTGAAGGCGAAGCCGCTGATGTCTGGGAAATGGTAGAGGATGACGCGCAGCCGCGCGTCGCTGCAGGCGGCGATGACGGCGTCATAGAAGCGCTCCACGCCGGCCTCGGTGGTGGCACTGCGCAGGAAGAACGGCGGCATGAGGAGGACGGCCGCGGCACCGATGGCGACGGCATGGCGCGCGAGCGAAATTACGTCGGCAAGGGCGACTGCGTTGGCGGCGACGATGAGACGGTCGGGCGGCGGGCCGGCGGCGGCGATCTGCTCCAGGGCCGACTGCCGCTGCGCCACCGGAAAGTGCGGACCTTCGCCGGTGGTGCCGAAGAGGGCGACGGCGTCGGCCCCATCGCCGAGCAGCGCGCAGGCCCGCGCGGCCATCCGGGCCGCATCCGGCGCGAAGTCTTCGGTCATCGGCGTGGCCATGGCCGGGATGAGGCAGTTTCGGAAGAGCGCTCGGGCCTCGGTCGATGCCATGGCGGTGCGGGATCCTCATCGGCTGCAGGGAACGCGCAGGGCGCCGGATTTAGGCCGCCGCCTTCGTCGTTGTCAACGTTGGCTCTTGACCTGTCTCGCGGACGGGTGCGAGCATGTTGTGCGACAACGTGTATTCAAGATTCGCGGCCGCGCGGAGTCGAGTCGGCAGGGGGACGCGCGGGTGACGAACGAAAACGAACAGGGAGGACAACATGAACGAGACACTGGACAAGGGCGCCGCCATCCTCGGTCGGCGGACGCTTCTGGCGACGGGCACGGCTGCGTTGGCAATGCCCTTCATCCTGCGGACCGCGCGCGCGGACGCCAAGGTTCTGCGCATCTCCACGCCGGGCGGCCCGGACGAATGGCAGTCGAAAGCGCTGGCGCAGTTCAAGGGCGAGCTCGACAAGAGCGCGCCCGGCGCGTTCGACGTCCAGATCCATCTGAGCGGCACGCTCTTCGGCCAGGGGACGGAGATCGAGGCGATGCAGCGGGGCAACCTCGAATGCGCGCTGACCTCGCCGCAGGACATCAGCAACCTCATTCCCGAGTACTCGATCTTCACGACGGGCTATCTGATGCGCGATCCCCCGCACCTCGATGCCGTCTATGACGGCGAGGTCGGGGCCGAGTACAAGGCGCGCGTCGCCAAGGATGTCGGCCTCCACATCGTGCGCAGCCAGTATCTCGGGACGCGGCACGTGATCCTGCGCCAGCCGCGCGACGTGAAGACCCCGGCCGACATGGCCGGCCTCAAGCTGCGCATGCCTGGTTCCGAAACCTGGCAGTTCCTCGGCAATGCGTTGGGTGCCAATGCGACGCCGCTCGCCTTCGAGGAGGTCTATCTGGCGATGCAGACCGGCACGATCGACGGGCTCGAAAATCCGTTGCCCGATGCCATGGCCGCCAAGTTCTACGAAGTCTCCAAGCAGGTCGTCCTCACCGGACACATGGTCTCCAACGTATTCTTCACGCTCGCCGGCGGCTTCTGGGACGGCCTCGGCGACGACCAGAAGAAGGCCATCGAGGCGGCGGAAGCCGTCGCCAAGAAGTTCAACGACGACGGCGTGATCGGCACCGAAAAGGATGCCACCTCGTTCTTCGAAGGCAAGGGGGTCAAAGTGACCGCCCCCGACGTCGCCGCCTTCCGCGACCAGGTGCAGAAGAAGTTCCTCGAGTCGAAATTCGCGCAGACCTGGCCCAAGGGCATGCTGGAACGCATCAACAAGGCCGGGGCATAACCGGAGCTCTCCGACATGGCTAACGCGCTTGTAGGGGCGGGTCTCAGACCCGCCCTTGCGCCGACGTACCAGCGCAAGCATTTCATCTTTCCATTCCGCTGAGTGGGCGGGTCTTAGACCCGCCCCTACAGGAGCATGGGGCTCGGTGCGGCGCGGAAACATCAATCTGGGATTCGTGATCGCCAGGCTCAAGCGGATCTGCGAGCTCATCAGCGCGGCGTTGTTCGCGGCGATGTTTGCCGCCTTCCTCGTCCAGATCTTC
>JBKOWC010000211.1:0-5597 GCA_046724215.1 Pseudomonadota bacterium
GTGTCAGCGGCGCCGGCTGTTCGGTGAAACTGGCCGGCGCGATATGCGAATGCGACGAGATCCAGGCGAGCGTGAGGCTCGTGGCCATGAACCCCGCCGCCAGCCACCGTGTAATCTTCGTGAGCAGGTTCGTGCTGCCGCGGGTGGTCATGAATCCGGACATGCCGCCGCCGAGGCCGCCGAGACCGCCCTCGCTCTTCTGCAACAGCACCACGCCGATGAGCGCGACGGTCAACATCAGATGAACGGTCAAGAGAACGGGCGAAAGAAAGGTCTGCATGGGGATCCTTGGCTGCCGGCCGGTTATTTAATGGGTCCGTGCCGGCTTCGCTAGGGACAACTGCAGGCGATGGCCCAGAAATCATCGGCGTTCAGGCTGGCGCCGCCGACCAGCGCGCCGTTAACGTTTGCGATCGCCAAGATCCCCGCCGCGTTGCCTGCCTTGACGGAGCCGCCATAGAGCAGGCGCAGCCGCTCGCCTCCCGGCAGCCGCGATCGGGCCAGCGCGCGAAGGTGATCATGGACGGCGGCGATCTCTGCCTCCGTCGGCACGCGGCCGGAGCCGATCGCCCACACCGGCTCGTAGGCGATGACGGTGTTGTCGGGCGTGGCCGATGCCGGCAGCGATGCCTCGAACTGGCGCCCGACGACGGCCAGGGTCGTTCCGTCGTTGCGCTCCGCCTCGGTCTCGCCGATGCAGACGACTGCGACCAGCCCGGCTGCATGCGCCGCGGCGGCCTTGGCGTTGACGAGTTGATCGCTCTCGCCGTGGTTGGCGCGCCGCTCCGAGTGGCCGACGATGACGTAACGGCACCCAACATCGGCCAGCATGGCTGCCGCGACGTCGCCTGTGTGCGCGCCGCTCGCCTCGCTATGGCAGTCCTGCGCGCCGAGCGAAACGGGACTATCGGCGATCGCCTGGGCAACGGCGACGAGCAAAGTGGCGGGCGGGCAGACCAGGAGGTCGCAGGTCAATTCGGCACCGCCGGCTCTGCGGGCGCGGCGGGCGAGTTCGTCTGCCAGGGCGATGCCATCGGCTCGGCGGCCGTTCATCTTCCAGTTGCCGGCGATCAGGGGGCGAAGCAATCGCGTCTCCAGGCGATTTCGAGCGCCGGCTCGTAGCATGGCCGCACGCCCGTGACCAGCCGGCAATCGGCCAGGGAAAACCGGCATTTCCGGGTTGCCGCCCTATCCCTCGAAACCTATGATGCGCGCCGCCCGACGCCCCCGGCCCCAACGACGAATTGTCCTGATCAATCATGCTCATACTGCTTCGATCCAAAGGCGGGTCTCTGGCGACCAAGATTATTTTCGCCTTCCTGCTGCTGCTGATAATCCCCTCGTTCATCTTCTGGGGCGCGTCCACCCGGTCTCCGGAATTCCAGAAGGAAGTCGAGGTTGCGACGGTCGGCAACATCGAGATCAGCGCCGACCAGCTGCGCCGCGCCGTCGATCGCGAGTCGAAGCAGATGCAGCGGCAGAGCGCGACGCCCCTGGATCCGCAGTTGCTGCGTCAGCTCGGCGTGGTCGATGGCGTCCTCAACCAGTTGATCGAACGCGCGGCCTTCGCATCCTACGGACGCGCCTTGAACATGATGCGTCTGGACGACCCGGTCATGGCCGATATGGCGACCGCGGCGATTCAATCCGATCCACATTTCCGCGGCGTCGGCGGCGCCTTCGATCCCAATCGATATCAGATGGCCCTCGAGGACGCCGGGTTCAGCGACGAGGAGTATCGCCGGCAGCTGCGCCAGATCCTGACCGCGGCGCCGATCTCGGTCGCGATCCAGGTGGGAACGCAGGTCCCGAAGAGTCTTGCTGAGACGCTGTACGCCTATCGCAACGAGCAGCGGGTGGCGCAGACGCTGCTGATACCCGACAGCAGCATCACGGACGTGGCCACGCCGGACGATGCCGCCATCGCGCAGTTTCACAAGGACCACCCGGCCAACTATCAGGCGCCCGAATATCGGGGGTTGACGATCGTCCGCCTGCGGCCGGAGGACCGCGCCGGCACGATCAAGATCTCGGAAGACCAGGTGAAGACGGAATACGAGGCGCGCAAGGCGGAGTTCGACGTGCCGGCGAAGCGCAAGGTGGCGCAGGCCGTCATCGCCGACGAGGCCGCGGCGAAGGACCTAGTCTCCAAGGTGCGCGCGGGCACGCCCTTCGCCGACGCCGTGAAGGCCGTCATCAATGCCGACCCGCTCGACCTCGGCGAGTTCGGCAAGGCGGAAGACCTGCAGAACGCGCTTGCCAACGTCGTCGCGGACACGGCCGGCGCCAAGCAGCTCGCCGACGCCATCTTCGCCGGCAAGCAGGGCGACGTGACCGACCCGGTCAAGGGCCCGCTCGGCTGGCCCGTGTTCGGGATCGTGGAAGCGACGGACCCGCATGTGCAGACGCTGGCCGACGTGCACGACAAGCTGGCCCACGACCTGGCGCTGCGCCAGGCGGCATCCGAGCTGGTCGACGTCGGCAATCAGCTGCAGGACGAACTGGCGGCGCGGACAACCCTGGTCGATGCCGCCGGCAAGTTCGGCCTTCCCGTGCAGAAGATCGATGCCGTCGACAAGACGGGCAAGGCGCCGGACGGCAAGGACGTCGACGCGGTGAAGGGCGATGCCCAGGTCCTTTCGATCGCCTTCGACACGCCCGAAGGCGAGGACAGCCCGCTGACCGATGCGCCCGACGGCGGCTTCGCGATCCTGCATGTCGATGGCATCAGGCCGGCGGCGACGCGGCCGCTCGCCGAGGTGCGGGACAAGGTGATCGCGGACTGGCAGGCGGCCGAACGGCAGAAGGCGGTCGGTGCCAAGGCGCAGAAGATCGTCGAGCGGATCCAGGGCGGCGAAGCGATCGACAAGATCGCCGCCGAGCTCAACGCGACCGTTTCGACCTCGCAGCCGTTCAAGCGCGACACCGGCGACGTCAGCGCCAACATATCCGCGCAGTTGGCCGCCCTGCTGTTCGCGGCGAAGGTCGGCGATGCGGCGACCGCGCGCGGCATTTCCGATGACGGCGAGGTCGTCGCCCGCCTCACCGAGATCAAGCCGGTCGATCTTGCGGCCGCCAAGACGGACGTCGCCGATCTCCAGAAGAAGCTGCGCGGGGAGATCGCCGGCGACATCTACGATCAGTTCAACGCCGTGGTGCAAAAGAAGATCGGCGTGTCGAAGGACCGGGCCGCGATCGACTCCCTCTACAAGTAATGCAGACGCAGCCCAGCCCGGAGTCGTTCAGCGCCGTCTACGCCGCCGGGCGCCCGCAGCTGGTCTGGACGACTCTCGTCGCTGATCTGGAAACGCCCGTTTCCGCCATGCTGAAGCTGGCCGACGGCCGGCCGAACAGCTTCCTCTTCGAGTCGGTCGAAGGCGGCGCGCTGCGCGGGCGCTATTCCTTCATCGGCCTGAAGCCGGATCTCATCTGGCGTTGCCGCAAGGGCAAGGCGGAGATCAACCGGCGCGCCCGCTTCGATGCCGCCGCGTTCGTGCCGGCCGGCGAGGACGCCCTCGCGGCGCTGCGCAAGCTCGTGGCCGAGTGCCGCATCGACACGCCCGCCTCGCTGCCGCCGATGGCGGCCGGGCTGTTCGGCTATCTCGGCTACGACATGGTAAGGCTGATGGAGCGGCTGCCGGACAAGAATCCGGACGTGCTCGGCGTGCCCGATGCCATCCTCCTGCGGCCGACGGTGGTCGCGATCTTCGACAATGTCGACGACATCGTCACGGTGGTCACGCCCGCGTGGCCGACGCCGGGCATCGACGCGCGCGCCGCCTATGCCCAGGCCTGCGAGCGCCTGGCCGACGTCGTCGCCGATTTCGACCGCAACCTGCCCTACCGCCGCGACGACGGGCTCGATCTGGCGGAGCTGCCGGAGCCGACCTCGAACATGACGCCGGCGCAGTACCACGCGATCGTCGCCAAGGCGAAGGAGTACATCTACGCCGGCGACATCTTCCAGGTCGTGCCCTCGCAGCGCTTCAAGGTGCCGTTCCGGCTGCCGCCCTTCTCGCTCTACCGGGCGCTGCGGCGGCTCAACCCCTCGCCCTTCCTCTTCCATCTCGACTTTGGGGACTTCGCCGTCGTCGGCTCGAGCCCGGAGATCCTCGTGCGCCTGCGCGACGGCACGGTCACGATCCGCCCGATCGCCGGGACGCGGAGGCGCGGCGCCACGCCGCAGGAGGACCGCGAGTTGGCGGCCGACCTGCTTGCCGATCCCAAGGAGCTGGCCGAGCACCTGATGCTCCTCGACCTCGGGCGCAACGACGTCGGCCGCGTCGCCCGGATCGGCACCGTCAAGGTCACCGAGCGCAACGAGATCGAGCTCTACTCCCACGTCATGCACATCGTCTCCAACGTCGAGGGCGAGATCGATCCGCAATACGACGCCATCGATGCGCTGATCGGCGGATTCCCGGCCGGCACGGTGTCGGGCGCGCCGAAGGTGCGGGCCATGGAGATCATCGACGAGCTGGAGCCGGAGCGGCGCGGCGTCTATGCCGGCGCGGTCGGCTACTTCGCGGCCAACGGCTCCATGGACACCTGCATCGCCTTGCGCACCGCCGTGGTCAAGGACGGCGCGATGTACGTCCAGGCCGGCGGCGGGGTGGTCGCCGACAGCGATCCCGAGGCCGAGTACCAGGAGACCTGCAACAAGGCCCGCGCCCTCGTCCGCGCCGCCCAGGAAGCGGTCAGGTTCGCCGCCCGCCGCGGGAACTGACGCTCCGGGTTCCCACGAGAGTTCCGGCCGCAGGCCCAAATCCGGCGGAAGGACCCCATGTCCAGCGGGGACGAGGCCCAGATCGGGCCGCTGCCTGGGACGGCCGCCTCCTGCACGATATCGAATCTGAACGAAGTACCCCATGCCCAGCGGGAAACAGGTGGATGGTTTCTCGGGTAGTGGCGTTGTGCGCGCGCCCGACTTTGTCGCGCTGTCCCTCACGGCCCAACCGCCCGCGGGCGCGCGCAGCGCGCCCCTACCCGACCGTGAGATGTGGTGCCGGTCGCGAAGATGAGCGATGGACCCCATGTCCAGCGGAGGTCAGCGACTGCGTCGTCCACGGGCGGTCGTCCGGGATGAACTGAGTCGGCACGAGAATCGCGAAAACAACCCTGACGCATTTTGCGTTATGCGACGTGGATGGGCCGCCTTCCGAGCGTGCTCGACAGGCTCGGTGCTCAACGACTGTTTCACGATGTCCAACAGCGCTTCGCCAGTATAGGAACATATAGGGAACGATACAAGTTTTATTTGCGCAGCGCGACATGATTCAGCCGGTGAAGATGGACCTCTCACGCCGGAGCACTTAGGAATGCCGGCACCGCTTCGATCCCTCGACGTGATGACCGAATTCATCCCGGGGGAACCGCCATGCCGCGGGATTCTTCACAACCGATCGCTCCGTTTCATGCTGCTCACCGTGACCACCACCCACCGACCGGCGACCGATCGCGCTGCACCTCCGCAAGCTGCGGATTCCAGGTCACGACGGCCTGCGCCTCCGGCGACCCGGCGAACGCCTTTGCGATCTCGGCATCGGAGGTGTCGACGAGGGTCACGTCCCGTTCGTCCAGGCCGGCGCTCTCGAGGG
>JBKOWC010000227.1:0-3227 GCA_046724215.1 Pseudomonadota bacterium
GTTGTCGGCGCCTGGCCAAGGACTTCGAAAACCGCGCCCGCATCGCCGTTGCCTTCATCCTGCTCGCCAGCATCCGCCTCATGCTGCGACGCCTCGCAAGGCTCTGATCATGAGTCGCTTCTTCCCGAACAGACTCTAAAGCGCAAAAGAAGGGAAAAGCCCCAATCAAATCAAAGGGGAAAGCGCGACGAAAACGCCGCGTATCCCGTGCAATCTCGATTCTCATTAGGGTTAAAATCAGCACGCATTTGCGACAAATGCCCTCCGCCGGCCCCGCCCCATTGATTCCCCCGCGAAAGCGGGGGCCCAGGGCCTCCGCACCGTCACTCGCCCTGGACCCCCGCTTTCGCGGGGGAATCAACAAGAAAAGTGCGACCCCCCACCCTGTGCCAAGACGCAAGGCGTGCTTAATCCGCGCTGGCTATGGTGCGTCGGCCAGGAGGGAATCCGATTGCGGAAGCTTTCGTCGATGCGGCTGCCGAGCGGCCGCTCGTTCTTGCGGAACGTGACGCGCGCCTTTGGCGCCGCAGCGTTTCTATGCCTGGCGGCTTCTCTCCTGCCCGCGCCGGCCGCCGCGCAGGTGCGCATCAAGGACATCGCGAGCTTCGAAGGCGTGCGCGACAACCTCCTTGTCGGCTACGGCCTCGTCGTCGGGCTCAACGGGACAGGCGACAACCTGAACAATTCGCCGTTCACGCAGCAGTCGATCATCGGCATGCTCGAGCGCCTCGGCGTCAACATCCGGGGCGAGAACTTCAAGCCCAAGAACGTCGCCGCCGTCATGGTCACGGCGACGCTGCCGCCGTTCTCGCGCCAGGGCACGCGCATCGACGTGACCGTCTCGGCGATCGGCGACGCCAAGAGCCTGCAGGGTGGCACGCTGCTGGTGACGCCGCTGATGGGCGCCGACGGCGAGGTCTACGCGGTGAGCCAAGGGCCTGTCGCCATCGCCGGCTTCAATGCGCAGGGCGCTTCGGCCAGCGTCACTCAGGGCACGCCGACCAACGGCCGCATCGCCAGCGGGGCCGTCATCGAGCGCGAGGTGCCGTTCCAGCTCGACGACCTCAAGCAGGTTCGCATCGCGCTGCGCAATCCCGATTTCACCACCGCCTCCCGCATCGCCGAGGTCATCAACGGCCGCCTCGGCGGCAGCGTCGCCCAGGCGACCGATCCGACGACCGTCGCCATCGCGGTGCCGTCCTCTTACGGGAGCGACGTCGCCCGCCTGATCACCGACGTCGAGCAGCTGCGCGTCGTCCCCGACCAGATTTCGCGCGTTGTCATCGACGAGCGCACCGGCACGATCGTGATGGGCGACAATGTGCGCATCAGCACGGTCGCGATCTCGCAGGGCAATCTCACGGTCCGCATCACCGAGACGCCGCAGGTCTCGCAGCCGGCGCCGTTCAGCCAGAACGGCGACACCACCGTCGTGCCGCGCACCTCGATCGACGTCAGCCAGACCGGCACCGGCAACATCGCCGTCCTCAACGGCGGCGCCTCGCTCCAGGATCTGGTCCAGGGCCTGAACGCGCTCGGCGTCAGCCCGCGCGACATGATCGCCATCCTGCAGGCCATCAAGGCGGCCGGTGCGCTGCAGGCCGATATCGAGGTGATGTAGCGATGACCACCGTGAATCCGACCGCTCTGCTGGCGGCCGCGCAACCGGCCAAGGCGGCGCAGCCCGGCGCCCCGATCGACCGCCAGAGCAAGACGTACAAGGCGGCGCAGGAATTCGAATCGGTCTTCCTCGCCCAGACGGTGGCGCAGATGCATGTCGGCGTCACGCCCGAGGGCCCGTTCAGCGGCGGGTTCGCCGAGGAGACCTACAAGTCCCTGCTCTACCAGGAGATCGGCCGGCAGATGGCGGCCTCGGGGGGCGTCGGCATCGCCAACGCCGTCTACCAGGAAATGGTGAAGCTGCAAGGAGAGTCGAAATGAAGAATTCGGTGCGCCAACTGGTCCTCACCGTCAGCGCGCTGGCGCGCGAAATCGAGGGCGAGACCGGACTCCTGCGCGCGGGCGCGCTGGCCGGCCTCGGCGAGGCGGCGATGCGCAAGCAGCAGGCGGCGGCCAGCTACGAGGAAGCGTACAAGATGCTGGCGGCCGACGCCGCGTTTCCGGCGTCATTGGCGGCGCCGGCGCGCCACGAGCTGCTGACGGCCGCCAAGCGGCTGGAAGCGGCCTTGAAGGAGAACAGCCGCACGGTCGCGGCCATGCGCGAGGCGAGCATGCGGCTCATCGGCCGCATCATCGAAGCCGTGAACCAGAATTCGCCGGCCACCGGCTATACCGCGACCGGCCGCCTGGCGGCTGAGCCGGGCGCCATGTCCGGCTACCGCGAGCGCGTCTGACGCGGGATCGCCCGCGACTATCGGCGGGGCCGCCTGCGCCGGCGCGCCGGCATCCGGACTCATCGACCGCTTGCGGCCGAGGATGCGCTCGGCTGTTGGTCCCGAAGACCGCAGATCGTCACGCGGGCATCCCAATGGCGCCGAGATGATACAAGCGCCCTTTGCCGACGCAGCCTAAGTGTTTCATCGAGGCTGCTTCTGCAAGGGCGATATGATGAAGCCGACGTTTGCGCGCTCTTCCCACGACGATCCCGCGACGGTCTTTGCCGGGTTGCGCGGCAAGCATATCTCGATACTCGGGCTCGCGCGCGCTCTTCGCGCATTCTGCGCCGCTCTCCTCCTCACGACGACCATCGCCGCTGCGGCCACGGGCGATGCCAACCCGGCCGCGTTCGTTCAGGGGCTCGGCAATGACGCCATCAAGGAACTGGCCGATCCCGCAATCGCACAGTCGGAGCGCGAGGCACGCTTCCGCCGGCTCCTGCATGATCATTTCGACATGGCCGCGATTTCGAAGTTTGTCCTTGGTCGCTACTGGCGCTCGGCCGACGAGCGACAGCGCGTGGAGTTTCAGCAGCTGTTCGTGGATTTCATCGTCCGCTCCTACTCGATGCGCTTCGGCGAGTATTTGGGGCGGGGCATCAAGGTTACAGGCACCAGCGCTGAGGATGGCGGCACCGTCCTCGTGCATAGCAAGATCGACATGCCGTCCTCCTCGTCGCGGGACGTCCGCGTCGACTGGCGACTGCGCTGCACCGACAGCAATCTTGCCGTCGTCGATATTATCGCCGAGGGCGTGAGCATGAGCGTAACCCAGCGCTCGCAATTCGCATCGATGGTTCAAGACCGCGGTGGCGTGAATGGCGCCATTGA
>JBKOWC010000182.1:0-12768 GCA_046724215.1 Pseudomonadota bacterium
CCCAGCGCGGCAAAGGCGGCGAGTGCCTCGGCCACGATCGGCATCTCGTCGGCCGTGCCGATAGTGATGCGCAGGCAGTCGCCGAGCCCATAGGCCGCCACCGGTCGCGGCAGGATGCCCCGGCCGTTGAGAAAGGCCGCCGCAGCGGCGGCGTTCGTCGTCGCCGTGGCGCCGAAACGGACGAGGACGAAGTTGCCGGCGCTCGGCAGCGCCGTGAAGCCCGCTTCCGTCACGCGCGCGCTGAACCAGGGCAGCCACGTGTCGTTGTGGGCCTTGGCCGCCGCGACGTGCGCCCGGTCGGCCAGCGCCGCCAGCGCGGCGGCCTGGGCCGGGGCATTGGTGTTGAACGGTCCCCGCAGCCGGTTCAGGACGTCGGCCACGGCCGGCGGGCAAAAGGCCCAGCCGAGCCGCAGCGCCGCCAGCCCGTAGATCTTGGAGAAGGTGCGGATCATGACGACGTTGTCGTGCGTCGCCGCCAGCACCGATCCGTCCTCGTAGTCGGCGTCGCCGACATATTCGGCATAGGCGGAATCGATGACGAGCAGCACCTCCTTCGGAAGGCCCGCATGCAGCCGACGCACGGCGGCGGCCGGCAGCAGGCTGCCGGTCGGATTGTTCGGATTGGCGAGGAAGAGGAGTCGCGTCCGCGCCGTCACCCGCTCCAGCAAGGCGCCGACATCGGCGATGCAGTCGCGCTCCGGCGCCGCCACGGGGGTCGCACCGGCGCCCTTGGCAGCGATGGCGTACATGAGGAAGCCGTACTGACTATAGAGCACTTCGTCGCCGGGTCCGGCATAGGCGCGCACCAGAAGGCCGATCAGCTCGTCCGAGCCGGCGCCACAGACGATATTCTCGGCGGGCAGGCCGTGTTGCGTGGCGATCGCCGCGCGCAGCGCCGCATGGGCCCCGTCGGGGTACCGATGCAGTTCGCCGGCGAGGTCCCGGTAGGCCCGTACGGCCTGCGGACTCGGCCCCAGCGCACCTTCGTTCGAGGCCAGGCGGATGACGCGCTGATGCCCGGACAGCTGCCAGTCGCCGCCTTTGTAGGGGGCGATGTCCATGATGCCGGGGCGCGGCTGCGGCATGTCGGGCCCTCGTCAGCCCGCCGCCGGCGGCGCCAGTTCCGCGACCGTCAGGGGCACGGCGTAGCCGCCGAGCGGCCAGATCTGGCGCACCTCGACGCTGCGGGTGGCGGCCAGGACGGCAAAGCGCGGATCCTCGGGGCGCAGGCAGCCGTCGACCTCCACCAGATGGTACCAGGTCGAGGGCGCGCTCGGGTCGCGCCAGAGATGCACGTATTCCGGTGCCAGCGACGCGGCCGCCAGCACGGAGCGCAAGCCGCTCCGGCTGATCTCCGCGGCGGCCTCGACGACGACCAGCGTGCGGTCGCGGCCGGTCTCCTCCTGGCCGGCGCGGCCGATGACGAGCGCCTCGACCGGGCCGCCGCGCAGGTTGCCGGGGGCCCCAAAAGGAAGCCGCGCAATGATGCGCGGCTGCCCCGGATCCTTGCTGACGAGAAAGGGCCACCAAGGCTGGCGGTCGCCCTCGTGCGGGAGCGGCAGCACGCCGACCGCCGCCTGGCCGTCGACGACCGCGCGCAGCACCTGGCCGGTCTTTTCATGGGCCACCGCCGGCGTCTGGCTGCCGAAGTGGTCGCGCGCCACGTCCCAGTAGCCGCTGCGATCATCCGGCGCGAAGACGGCGACGGCGAAGGGCCCCTGCTGGCGCAGCGTCGCCGACAGCATCTCGCGCCACATGCGGATGACCGTCGTCTTCGGCAGCGACCCCTGGTGCCGCTCGACGAGCCGCCGCAGGATCGCGGCCTCGCGGCCCGGACGGAAGTAGCCGTTGCCGTTGCCGTTGTTGCCCTTGAGCGCGCCGATCTCGGCGACGACGCTCGAGCGGCGCATCAGCAGATCGTGCAGGCGGGTGTCGATCTCGTCGATTTGGCGGCGAAGATCGTCGATCGCGGCATCGGACGGCATGGCTGGGAAGGCTTGGTTGGAATCGGCTAGTCATAGTCACAGCACCGGGCAAAAGCAAAGAAAACGTTGACAGGGGCGACGCCAGATACCTAGCTATGATCAACGGTTTAGGCCCCAATTTCCGCGAATGGACTCGTCGATGACCGCCTTGTCGAGAAGCCCCGACGCGCGTTCGGGCCTGCCCGGTCAGCGCGTGACGTTCGGGGCGGATTCGCCTATGCGGCTCGATTCCGGGATCGAGTTTGGCCCCTTTACCATCGCCTACCAGACCTACGGGACCCTGAACCGCGAGCGGTCGAACGCCATCCTCGCCTGCCATGCTCTCTCGGGCGACCAGTTCGTCGCCGAGGTCCATCCCGTGACCGGCAAGCCCGGCTGGTGGGAGTTCATGGTCGGGCCCGGCCTCCCCATCGACACCGACCGCTACTTCGTCATCTGCGCCAACGTGCTCGGCGGCTGCATGGGCACGAGCGGTCCCAAGGACACGAACCCCCGCACGGGCAAGCCCTACGGCCTCGGCTTTCCCGTCATCACCATCGGCGACATGGTGCGGGCGCAGAAGCTGCTGATCGATCATCTCGGCATCGAGCAGCTGTTCTGCGTGACCGGCGGCTCCATGGGCGCCATGCAGGCCCTGCAGTGGGCAGCCGCCTATCCGCAGGCCGTGTTCGCCAGCGTGCCGATCGCCGGCGCGGCGCGGCATTCGGCGCAGAACATCGCCTTCCACGAGGTCGGCCGCCAGGCCATCATGGCCGATCCCGAATGGTGCGGCGGCGACTACCAGGCGCAGGGACGCAATCCGGCCCGCGGCCTTGCCGTCGCCCGCATGGCCGCCCACATCACCTACCTCTCGGAGACGGCGCTGCATCGCAAGTTCGGGCGCAACCTGCAGGACCGTGCCGCCGTGACCTACGGCTTCGACGCCGACTTTCAGGTCGAGAGCTACCTGCGCTACCAGGGCTCGTCCTTCGTCGACCGCTTCGACGCCAACTCCTACCTCTACATCACGCGCGCCATGGACTATTTCGACATGGCGGCGGAGTTCGGCTCGGTGGCCAACGCCTTCCGCAACACGCCCGTGCGCTTCTGCCTGGTCTCCTTCACCAGCGACTGGCTGTTCCCGACGAGCGAGAGCCGCGCCCTCGTCCATGCGCTCAACGCCGTCGCCGCCAACGTCAGCTTCGTCGAGATCGAGAGCGACAAGGGACACGACGCGTTCCTGCTCGAGGAGCGGGAATTCTTCGCCACCCTGCGCGGCTTCCTCGACGGCTGCGCCGAGCACCGCGGGCTCTAGAAACTCGGATTCACCGCAGAGGCGCAGAGACGCTGAGATACCGAATGGTTGATGCGCCAGAGGCACTCACCAGCCGCGTAATCGGCTTGGCCATGGAAGTCCACCGTGCCCTGGGACCCGGCCTACTTGAATCTGCATATGAGGAATGTCTCTGCTTCGAATTGACGTCGCATGGTATTCCATTTGCCCGGCAGGTGCCCCTGCCGATTATCTACAAATCGGTTCGCCTGGACTGCGGGTACAGAATGGATCTCGTTGTCCAAGGCGTTCTCATAATCGAACTGAAGACCATAGAGCGCATTCTTCCCGTCCATGAGGCGCAGTTGCTGACATATCTTCGGCTGAGCGGGATAACGACCGGGCTGATCCTGAACTTCCACATGCCCGTCCTGAAGGACGGTATCAGACGCTTGGTCTTGGGACGTTCATGATCATGATCACCTCTGCGTCTCTGCGCCTCTGCGGTTCAATTATCTTCTGGCTGCCTTATCCGGCCAGCGGTGCTTTGAAGTGACCGACGCGACAGCAATCGCCGCGCGCCACATGGCGGCCGAGAAGCCGGGCAGCGCGAGTGCCGGCATCCGCATCGATCTGCAGCTCATTGCCGACATGATCGCGCCACGCTCGCGCGTGCTCGATGTCGGCTGCGGCGACGGCGCGCTGCTCGACCATCTCGTGCACGTCAAGCAGGTCGACGGACGCGGCATCGAACTCAGCCAGGCCGGCGTCAACGCCTGCGTCGCGCACGGACTCAGCGTCATCCAGGGGAACGCCGACACCGACCTGAAGGACTATCCGTCCGACGCCTTCGACTATGTCGTGCTGAGCCAGACGCTGCAGGCGACGCGCAAGCCGCACCACGTGCTGAAGCAGCTCGTCCGCATCGGCCGGCGCGCCATCGTCTCGTTCCCCAATTTCGGCCATTGGCGGGTACGGTGGCACCTGCTCGTGCATGGCCGCATGCCGGTCACCCACTCGCTGCCGGCGCAATGGTTCGACACGCCCAACATCCACCTCTGCACGATCCTCGACTTCATCCGGCTGTGCCGGGAACTCGGCATCGTGAACGAGAAGAGTCTCGCGATTTCCCGCGGCGGGCACCCCAATCCGATCGGCTCGCTCGGCCACGCCAACCTGTTCGGCGAACAGGGCCTGTTCGTGCTGCGGCGGAAATAGGACGTCGCCCGGCGTCAGGCGTCACGCGGCCGCGATTTCGTCCGATAACAACTGCCACTCGGCGCCCAGAACGCGAAGCCCTCTTCCGAAACCTCGAGGTTCGGCGTCAGCCCCGCATCCTCAAGTGCGCGTTTGATGCCTTCGATCCCGCCGCTCGCACGAAGTATTTCCGTGCGGTGGAGCACATCACCGTAGTGCTTTTCCGTATTCCGCACAGAGAAAGCGACAAAGTCAGGCTGCCGGTGCAAGTCGATCCGCCAGACGTGGACATCTTCGTCGATGGCGAACGTCTTGATGCGCCAATGGCCGCCCGGAGCGAACCAGAACTGGACGGTATCCGGATTTTCCGCGGTCGGTTCTTCGACGTTCGTAATATAGCTGCTGCGAACGGTCAGAAAAGAAAGGACGAGTACGGTTTCCGACGTCGGTTCGGGTATAAGCCGCCCCGGCCTTCCGTCCTCGGCATCCGAGCCGGGGTTCAATCGGGGTCGGGGCCGATGATCGAGCGCGTGTGGCGCGTCGCCGAGCGCGCCGCCGGCTGCGGGAACGGCACGATGACGGGGCGACCCTTGCGCTTGGCGCGCACGGCGGTGCCGGCATAGATCTGCTTGCCCGCCTCCATCAGCACGACACCGCCGAAGCGCTGCAGCCAGCGGCCCCCGATGCGCTCCCAGGCCGGGGCGGTGCTGAGCAGCGCCGGCGAGCGGATCGGCGGGATGAACAGCGAGTGCGTCGACTGGATCGGCGTGAACAGGTTGTCGCGCAGCAGGCGCGACAGCTGCGGCGGCGAATAGGGATGGCCCTGGCCGAAGGGCGTGCGGTCCATGCGCGCCCAGATGCCGCGCCGATTCGGCACGACGATCAGCAGCCGCCCGCCGCCCGACATGACGCGCCAGACCTCGCGCAGCATGTCGCGCGTATGTTCGCCGCACTCGAGGCCGTGCACGAGCAGGACGCGGTCGAACGAGACGTCGGGCAGCGGCAATTCGGTCTCGTCGGCGAGCGCCACGGTGTTCGGCTCGTCCGGCGGCCACGGAAGCACACCCTGGCCGGCCGGCATGACGGCCAGCACGCGCTCGGCTTCGTCGCGGAACTGCCGCAGGTAAGGCGTGGCATAGCCGAGGCCCAGCAGCGACTGTCCTTGCAGATCGGACCAGATGCTGCGGATGCGGCGGCGGATCAGGTGGCGCGCCACCTGCCCCAGCCGCGTCTCATAGAAGTCCCGCAAGTCGACGATGTCGTTCCACACGCCCCCGATCATAGCAGATCGACGGCCGCGGAAAAGCGGGCTTAAGTGCGTATTTGCGACAACAGGGCGGGTACCTTCTGAGCATTCTCCGCGTGCCGCCGCAACATCGTTGCGATGTCCCCCGCCTATTCCTTGCTCATAACCGTTCGTTAGCCATTCGCGACTTACAGCATTCCTGCGTCACCTGCCTTGCCCCGCGCACCCGCCGTTCCTGGCCGATCCTCACGGCCTGCGGGAAGGAGCTAACGACGATGGCCTTGTCGCCCATGTCCTGGTTCTCGCGTCCCGCCGCGCCGGCAAAACGGCCCGCCGCTGGAGTGGTCCCCGGCAAGCCGGCACCCGCCGCGGTCGACGCCCGCGATGCCATCGCGCCGGCGCACGGGTTCCGCATCAGCGTGATCCCGTCGCAGCGACGCAACTACGCCTTTCTCCTGCACGACCGCTCGAGTGGGGAAACCGCGGTCGTCGACCCGACCGACGCCGGCCCGATCATCGGCCTGGCGCGGGCGCAGGGCTGGAAGATCCAGCACATCATCATAACCCACCACCACAACTCGACCGGCGCGGCCGCGATCAAGCGGGCGACCGGCTGCGACGTCTACGGGCCGGCGGCGGAGGCCGATCGCATCGCCGCGCTGGACGTCGGCTACAAGGGCGGCGAGACCTTCAGGTTGGGCAACGTGAAGGCCGAGGTCCTGTCCGTGCCCGGCCATACGGCCGGGCATATCGCCTTCTGGTTTTCCGGCGTCGGCGCCCTCTTCTGCGGCGACACGCTGACGCCGCTGGGTTGCGGGCGCCTGACCGAGGGGACGCCGCACGAAATGTGGCACTCGCTCGCCCTCATCCGCGAACTGCCCTCGGATACGCTGATCTATTCCGGCTTCGAGTGTGCGCAGCCCAATGCCCGCTTCGCCCTCGCCCTCGATCGCGAGAATCTCTGGCTGCGGACGCGCGGCAAGCGCATCGACGCCGCCTGCGAGGCCGGCGTGGCGACCGTGCCCGCCAAGCTGGAAGACGAACATGTCACCAATCCGTTCCTGCGCGTCGACGATCCGCGCATCGCGCAGGCGATCGGTATGGCGGGCGCCTCGGCCGTCGAGGTCTTCACGGAACTTCGCAAGCGCCGCGACCGCTTCCACAACGACCCGCACTGAATCTGCGTCACCCCGCGGGGTGGCCAGGGGCGATCTTCGATGCTAGCTTGCCGCCGCCATGGCGACGCTTGCGATCGAACTCGTCCCGCTGCTGAAGGACAACTACGCCTACCTGCTGCACGATGAGGCCACCGGGACGACCGCAATCGTCGATCCGTCGGAAGCCGCTCCCGTGCTGGCCGTCGCCCGCGCCCGCGGCTGGCGCCTCACGCACGTGCTGAGCACCCACCACCACTGGGACCACACGGGCGGCAATCTCGAGATCAAGCGGGCGACCAACTGCATGGTCATCGGCCCGGCCTACGACCAGGACCGCATCCCCGCCATCGACGCCGGCGTCGCCGAGGGCGACCGCCTGGCGCTCGGCGGCGCCGTCGCCGAGATCCTGTTCATCCCCGGCCACACGCGCGGCCACATCGCCTACTGGTTCCCCGAGGAGCAGGCGCTGCTCTGCGGCGACACGCTCTTCTCGCTCGGCTGCGGCCGCATGTTCGAGGGCACGCCGGAGCAGATGTGGGCCTCGCTCGACAAGCTGCGCCGGCTCCCGCCGGAGACACGCGTCTATTGCGGCCATGAGTACACGCAGGCCAACGCCCGCTTTGCCATGACCATCGAGCCGAAGAATCCCGCGCTCGTCATGCGCCAGCGCCGCGTCGACGAGGCCCGCGCCAACCGCCGCGCCACCATTCCCTCGACGATGGGCGACGAGCGGGCCGCCAACCCGTTCTTGCGCGTCGACGAACCGAGCGTCGCCGAGGCGGTCGGCATGCCCGGCGCCGAGCCCGTCGCCGTCTTCGCCGAGGTCCGCCGCCGCAAGGACAATTTCTGAGAAGGAGCAAGGGTCGATGAAACTGCGCTACTCGCCCGCGAGCCCGTATGTGCGCAAATGCCTGGTCCTGGCGCATGAGGCCGGGCTTGCCGGCCGCATCGAAATCGTTCCCACGGCGACGGCGGATCCGGCGAGCGGGCTCGCCAAGGACAATCCGCTCGGCAAGATACCCGCGCTGACGGCGAAGGACGGGCAGGTGTTCTTCGATTCGCCGGTCATCTGCGAGTATCTCGACAGCCTGCATCGCCGCCCCAAGTTCATCCCGGCCCGCGGCAAGGCGCGCTGGGCCGCGCTGCGCCGCCAGGCCTTGGCCGACGGTCTGCTCGACGCCGCGCTGCTGCGCCGCTACGAGGGCGCGCGCCCGGCCAATGAGCGCTCGGCCACCTGGGACGAGAAGCAGAAGAACACGGTCGCCCGCGCGCTCGACGCGCTCGAGAAGGAGGTCAAAGACCTCGGCAAGCCGAACGCCAAGCGGACCACCCTCGGGCACATCGCCATCGGCTGCGCCCTCGGCTACCTGGATTTCCGCTTCGCCGCCGAGAACTGGCGCACCGGCCGCCCGAAGCTTGCACGCTGGTACGAGGAATTCGCCAAGCGCCCGTCGATGGCGGCAACGGTCGCGAAGGACATGACTTGAGCGGCGACGCGGCCGCACTTGCCGAGCACCTCGGCCTGCAGCCGCATCCCGAGGGCGGCCAGTTCGTCGAGACCTACCGCCACCGCCCGCAGCAAGGCGGCCGCGGCGACGCCACGGCGATCTACTATCTGCTGCGCGCCGGCGAAGAGTCCCGCTGGCATCGCGTCACCGACGCGGTCGAGATCTGGGCCTATCACGCCGGTGCCGCCCTCGCGCTCACTCTGTCCCCGGACGGCAAGCGTCAGGACCCGCACCGGCTCGGGCCGGACATCGCGGCCGGCGAGCGGCCGCAGGTTGTCGTCCCGGCCGGCGCCTGGCAGACGGCAAAGAGCCTGGGCACGTGGACGCTGGTCAGCTGCATCGTTGCGCCGGCGTTCGAATTCGGCAGCTTCGAGATGGCGCCTCCGGGCTGGGCCCCGGGTTGAGGTGTCTCGACAGGACGATCAAACATGGCACAGGCTTTGACTCTGTCCCTTCGCTCCTACGACGCGCAGACGCTCCGCCACAGCCATCCGTTCCATCAGATCGTGCTCCCGGTCGAGGGCACGCTGGAGATGGAGGTCGGCGGCAAGGGCGGACGCGTCGCGGGCTGCCAGGCCGCCCTGATCGCCGCCGGGGAAACCCACGGCTGCGAAGCCAGCGGCCGCAACAGCTTCGTCGTGCTCGACTGGACGGCGGGCGACGACAATGACGGCGGTCTGTCGCGGCTGTCGGCCCGCGCCGAGCGCGAGCCGTTCCTGGCCTACGACGCTGGGCTGCAGCACCTCGTCGACTTCCTCGGTTTCGAGCTGAACCGCCGCCCGCAGGCGTTGGCGCGCGACCGACGCTGGGGCGAAGTCCTGCTGGCGGCCCTGTCAGAGCGGACCGGCGACCCGAAAGCGGCGGCGCCGCGGCAGCTGAGCCGCGCCATCGCCTTCATCCGCGCGCAGCATCGGCGGCCGCTGACGGTGGCCGAGATCGCGGCGGGCGCCTGCTGCAGCGCCAGCCATCTCCACGCCCTGTTTCAGCGCTGT
The DNA here is from genome assembly GCA_046724215.1 of Pseudomonadota bacterium. GTDB lineage: Bacteria > Pseudomonadota > Alphaproteobacteria > Dongiales > Dongiaceae > JBKOWC01. The sequence goes on from JBKOWC010000182.1 coordinate 9,338, forward strand.
CTGCAGACCTCGCCCATGGAGTTCCTGCAGCAGGTGCGGCTCGACCGGGCCATGCGCTTGCTCGGCGAGAGCGACGCCGCCATCGGGGCCATTGCATTCGAGACCGGGCATGCCGATCAGAGCGTGCTCACCCGCAGCATGCGGCGCCGCCGCAACATCACGCCGGCGGCCTATCGGAGGCGCCTGCGGGCCGCCCGGCCGTAGCCCCGGTCAAGGAAAGCGGAGTCGCGGCCAAGACAGCGAGACGGCCGAGGGGTAGAACCCTCCCGACGATCAGGGAGCACCGCCATGCGCCTCGCCGACTTCGCCGCCTTGTCCTTCGACTGCTACGGCACGCTCATCGACTGGGAAGCGGGGATCCTGGCGACGCTGCGCCCGTGGGCGGACCGCCATGGCCTTGCCGTGCCCGACGATGCGCTGCTCGGTGCCTTCAGCCGGGTCGAGCCGCGCCTGCAGACGGAGCACCCCGCCGCCCTCTATCCGGACATTCTGGCCGACGCCTTTCACGCCGTCGGCAAGGAACTCGGTGCCGCGGTCGGTGATGCGGAAGCGCGCGCGTTCGGCCAGTCGATCAAGGACTGGCCGGCCTTCCCCGACAGCGCCGAGGCGCTCGCCTATCTCAAGCGCCACTACAAGCTCGCGATCCTCTCCAACGTCGACCGCGCTTCCTTCGCCCACAGCAACCGCAAGCTCGGCGTCGCGTTCGACCTGATCGTGACGGCCCAGGACGTCGGCTCCTACAAGCCGACGCCACGCAACTTCGAGGTGTTGCTGGAGAAATTGGCGGCCCTCGGCGTGGCGAAGGACCGCGTCCTCCATACGGCCGAGAGCCTCCATCACGACCACGTGCCGGCCAAGCGCTTCGGTCTCGCGACCGCCTGGATCCACCGCCGCGCCGCCAAGGGCGGCTTCGGCGCCACGCGCGCGCCGGACCAGCCCGTGAAGCCGGACTGGGAGGTGCCGAGCATGGCGGCGCTCGTCGAGCTGCACCGGCGGGAAACGTCATCCTGATCGCCTTGAGCCACCGAGGCACAGGGCTGTAGGGGCGACCGGCACGTCGCCCGTCCATCCGCCGCACCGCGCTCGAATGCGGGCGACCTGCCGGTCGCCCCTACGAATCTACTCCGTGCCCTGTGGTTCAAAGTCTCCGGTCCAACCCCATTCCGGGATTACAGCAGCCCGTTGTCCTTCAGGATCTGGTCGGCGTTGCTGGCGTCGATCGTCATCGTCGGCAGGGTGATCTTCTTCTCGACCGTCTCACCCTTGACGATCTTGAGCGCCTGGCGCACGCCCTCCTCGCCCGGCGTCGGGTAGAGGAAGGTGGCCGTGAGTTCGCCCTTGTGCACCCAGGCGACGCCCTCGTTGGGGATGCCGTCGACGCCGAGGAACTTCATCTCCTTCTCGCGTCCCGCATCCTTGGCGGCGAGGTAGGCGCCATAGGCCATCGGGTCGTTGTGGCCGTAGACGAGATCGATCTTCTCGTTGGCCTTGAGCGCCGTCGCCATGATGTCGTAGGCCTTCTGCTGCTTCCAGTCGGCCGACTGCTCGTTGAGCAGGTTCTTGATTCCCGGCTCCTTGTCGGTGAAGACGTGGAAGCCGTCGTGCCGGTCATGCGCCGGCTGTGTGCCCATGCCGCCCCAGATCTCGACGAGGTTGCCGGCCGCCTTGCCGGAACCGCCGAGCAGCTTCACCGCATACTCGCCGGCGGCGCGGCCGATCACCACGTTGTCGCCGCCGATGAACTGGGTGTAGCGGTCGGTGTTGACGTTGCGGTCGAGCACGATGACCGGGATCTTGGCGTCGATCGCCTTCTCGACGACGCCGGTGAGGCCCGCCGACTCCTTGGGCGAGATCAGCAGCACGTCGATCTGCTGGGTGATGAAGTTCTCGACGTCCGCCACCTGCTTCTCCGTGCGGTCCTGCCCGTCGGCGATGATGAGCTCGATCTCCGAATGCTTCGCGGCCTCCTTCTTCATGTTGGCGTTGAACTGGACGCGCCAGGGCTCGACGGTCGTGACTTGCGAAAATCCGAAGCGGAATTTCGCGGCGCCGAACAGGTAGCGGGTTGGTGCGAAGACGCTGGTTGCGGCAACGCCGGCGCCCAGCTTCAGTACGGTACGTCTCTTCATGGGTATCCTCCGCGCATTTGTCGTTTCTGACCTGAGTATCGATTGCCTGTTTCCCGTAAGGCGCCGGCATCGGCAATCACGCATGCCGGCGCTATCCCCAACGGCCTAACCTCCCGGTGCGGATTGCTTCGTCTGCGGAGGTGCGCGCTCGCGGCCGAAAGCGCGGCCCCACCGCCGCACGACATTCCCGGCGCGCCAGGCGAGCAGGCGCATGTTGCCTTCTTGCAGCAAGACTGCGGCCAGGATGATCAGCCCCTTCAGCACCAGCTGCGTGTTGCTGTCGATGTTGTTGAGCTGCAGGATGTTGCTGAGGAAGCCGAAGATGAGCACGCCGACCAGCGTGCCGACCATGCTGCCGCGCCCGCCCATCAGGTTGGTGCCGCCGATGACGACGGCGGCGATGGCGTCCAGCTCGAGGCCGAGGCCGGCATCGGGCTTGCCCTGCCGGTACTGGGCCACATAGAGCACGCCGGTCAGGCAGGCGAGCGCGCTGCACAGCGCATAGACGGCGATCTTCACGCGGTCGACATTGATGCCGGAGAGCCGCGTCGCCTGCTCGTTGCCGCCGATGGCGTAGATGTAGCGCCCGAAGGTGGAGCGTTTGAGAACGATATAGAAGATGGCGACGGCGGCCAGGAAGAAGAGGCCGGGGACCGGCACGATCCCGAAGATCAGGTCGCGCAGCCGCTCGAAATCCTCGGTGGCGTTCTCGCCGGTATAGACGGGATGCACGGCCGTATCCTGCCCGGCGACCAGTCGCGCCACGCCGAGGATGCCGACCATCATGGCGAGCGAGACGATGAAGGGCTGCAGCTTGCTCTTGGCGATCATGACGCCGGTGAAGGCGCCGACGCAGAGGCCGACCGCGGGTACCGTGACGAGGACGCCGAGCACGCCGAACCTGCCGTCCAGCTGCCCGACGGTCCAGGCCGTGATCAGCACCGCAGCAATCAGCGCCAGAACAAGCGAGATGGCGATGGCCGCAGGCGAGCGCGGAACGCCGCCGGGCGGCCGGGCGGCGGCCGGGCGCGAGAGGCCGGCGATGCCGACGCCGGCGCCCCAGAAGACGAGGACGAAGGTCACGAGGGCGAGCAGCGGAATCGCCGTGACCGAGGCGCTGGTCCAGCCGGGATCCGTCAACAGCATGGCGCAGATGATCGAGCCCAGCGCCATCACGGAGCCGACGGAAAGATCGATGCCGCCGGTGAGGATCACCAGCGTCATGCCGACGGCGACGATGCCGTTGTTGGCGACCTGCCGCAGCACATCCGAGAGGTTGCCGGGGCTGAGAAAGATGTTCAC
>JBKOWC010000058.1:0-2649 GCA_046724215.1 Pseudomonadota bacterium
ACGACGGTTTCCCGCTGGAAATGGGGTGTATCGTTGGTTTTCTCTTTATAGACCTGGACGGCTCATGCGTAAGGTTGTTTTCGCAATTTTTCCGCGGAGCACGACCGACCGCTGCCGACCACGACTCGGCCGCCGCTGGACAGCTCATCTCCGCTGGGCATGGGGTGCATCGCTCATTTTTGCGCAGCCCCGCCCCGCCGCTCGGGATAGAGCCCGAGCAGCCCCTCGGCCGAGGCCGGGCAGACCCCGCGTTCGGTGATGAGGCCGGTGACCAGGCGGGCAGGGGTCACGTCGAAGGCGTAGTTGCCGGCCGGGCTGTCGGCCGGGGTCAGGCTCACCTCGGCCATGGCGCCGGCGGCGGTGCGCCCGCGCATCACCGTCACCTCGCGGGCGTCGCGCTCCTCGATCGGGATCTGGCGGATGCCGTCGGTGAGCGTCCAGTCGATGGTGCTGTGGGGGAGGGCGACGTAGAAGGGCACGCCGTTGTCGTGGGCGGCGAGCGCCTTCAGGTAGGTGCCGATCTTGTTGCAGACGTCGCCGGTGGCGGTCGTCCGGTCGGTGCCGACGATGCAGAGGTCGACCAGGCCCCGCTGCATCAGGTGGCCGCCGACGTTGTCGACGATCACCGTATGCGGCACGCCGGCGCGGCCGAGCTCCCAGGCCGTGAGCGACGCCCCCTGGTTGCGCGGCCGCGTCTCGTCGGCCCAGACATGGAGGGGGATGCCGGCCTCCTGCGCCTTGTAGACCGGCGCCAGCGCCGTGCCCCAGTCGACGGTGGCGAGCCAGCCGGCATTGCAGTGGGTGAGAAGGTTGACCGGCCGCTGCCGCCTGGCCCGCTCCCAGGCCGCGCGGATGAGCGGCAGGCCATGGTCGCCGATGGCGGCGCAGGTCGCGACGTCGGCATCGGCCAGTTCGCCTGCTCGCCGGTAGGCCGCCGCCATGCGCCGGTCCGCCGGCAGGTTGGTCAGCACCTGCCGCATGTCCTCGAGCGCCCAGCGCAGATTCACCGCCGTCGGCCGCGTCGCCAGCAGCGTGGCGCAGGCCCGCTCGATGCCCGCGTTCGAGGCATCGCCGTGCAGCGCCAGGCAGAGGCCATAGGCCGCGGTCACGCCGATCAGCGGCGCGCCCCGCACCTGCATCGACTTGATGGCATGGGTGGCGTCGGCGAGCGAGGCAAGCCGGACGACCGCGAACTCGTGCGGGAGCAGCGTCTGGTCGATGATCTCGACCGTCCGCCCATCGGCCGCCAGCCAGATCGTGCGATAGGGTTTCCCGTCGACCTGCATGCGCCCGTCCTATCAGACGAAGCCGATCCCGAGAAGCGCGAGCAGCCCGAGTGCTGCGAATATGACGGCCGCTGCCAGCCGCACCCAGCGCGGATTGAGCCTGTTGCCGGCAAGCTGGCCGCACAACACCGCCGGCACATCGGCGATCAGCATGCCCGCGGTCGTCCCGGCAATCACGGGGAGCACGGTGCCGAACTGGGCGGCGAGAGCGAGCGTCGCGATCTGCGTCTTGTCCCCCATCTCGGCCAGGAAGAAGCAGACCGAGGTCGCCACGAAGGCGCCGCCGGCCGTGACCCGGCAGCTGACCTCCTCATCGACCTTGTCCGGGATCAGGACCCAGCCCGCCATGGCGACGAACAATACGCCGAGCCCCCAGCGCAGATAGTCCGGCGGAAGGGCGGCGCCGATCCAGCTGCCGAGCAGCGCCGCCAGCGCATGGTTCGCGACCGTCGCGACGAGGATGCCGCCGATGATCGGCAGCGGCTTGCGGAAGCGGGAGGCGAGGAGGAGGGCCAGAAGCTGCGTCTTGTCGCCGATTTCGGAAACGGCGACGGCGCCGGTCGAGACGAGCAGGGCTTCCATCGAAGCGTCCCCAGGGCCGGGCGAAGGATGGACCAGTGGCGTCGACCGCCGTCGCCCGGCCCGGGTGACGGCAATCGATGCCAAAGGTCTCGCCAAGCTTTTGCCGCCTCGCCATGGCGCCCGACCGTGCCGGCAGCCAAGTGTGTTGACGAAGGCGTCCCTGAACCCGGGACCGGCTACTCCCCAATGACGGACGGATGAGTAGCGGAACGGCGGCGTCCGCGCAACGACAGAGTCGGGCGGTTCAGAATTGAGTATCCGCTGCAGCACTATCTGGTAAAGTACCGGCATCCTTCATATCTTGGCGGCTGCCGGCCGCGCGACGGCCGTCCGCCTCGGGAGGCAACCGATGATCACTATCCGTCGTCGCGACGAGCGGGGCCGTGCCGAGCTGGGCTGGCTCGACAGCCGCCACACCTTCTCGTTCGGCAGCTACCACGAGCCGAAATACATGGGCTTCCGCTCGCTGCGCGTGATCAACGAGGACCGCGTCGCCCCCGGGCAGGGCTTCGGCGCCCACAGCCACAGCGACATGGAGATCATCAGCTACGTGCTCGACGGCGCCCTCGAGCACAAGGACAGCCTCGGCAACGGCGCCGTCATCCGGCCGGGCGAGGTGCAGCGGATGACGGCCGGCACCGGCATCACCCACAGTGAGTACAACCCGTCGCCGACCCAGTCCGTGCATTTCCTGCAGATCTGGATCCTGCCCGACCGCCAGGGCCTGCCGCCCGGCTACGAGCAGCGCCTGTTCCTGTCGGCCGAGAAGCAGGGGCGGCTA
>JBKOWC010000151.1:0-4461 GCA_046724215.1 Pseudomonadota bacterium
ACGGTCTACGACAAGACCCAGGGCGTGCAGAACGTGCAGCGGTATCTCTGCCGCGTGTTCGGCATGAGGGCGGAGGACGTCCGCGTCATGTCGCCCTTCATGGGCGGCGGATTCGGCGTCGCGCTGCGCCCGCAGTTCCAGGTGGTGCTGGCAGTGCTCGCGGCGCGCGCCCTGCAGCGTTCGGTACGTGTCGTGTTGACGCGTCCGCAGATGTATGTGCTGGGCTACCGGCCCGCGATGATCCAGCGGATCGCGATCGGCGCCAATGCCGGCGGAACGCTCGATGCGATCATGCACGACGCGGTCACCGGGACGTCGCAGTACGAGGACCACCATCGGCAGGAGACCGGCTGGTCCGGCCTGCTCTACAAGAGCGCCCACGCGAAGTACGCCCACCGCATGGCCCGGCTCGACCTGCCGACCGCGTGCGACATGCGGGCGCCGAGCGCCGCATCCGCCGTCTATGCGCTCGAATCCGCGATGGACGAGGTGGCGGCCGCGCTCAAGCTCGATCCGCTCGAGCTGCGCCTGCGCTGCTATTCGGAGCGCGACCAGCATGAGGATCGGCCCTACAGCAGCAAGGCGCTGCGCGACTGCTACCGCCAGGGCGCGGAGGCATTCGGCTGGTCCAAGCGCAGCCCCGCGCCGCGCTCGATGCGCGACGGCGGCGACCTCGTCGGCTGGGGCATGGCGACGGGCGTCTGGGAGGCGCTGCAGGTGCCGATCGCGGTGCGCATCGTGCTGACGGCCAATGGCCATGCCGAGGTGGCGTGCGCAACCTCCGACATCGGCACCGGCACCTACACCATCATGGCGCAGGTGGCCGCCGATATGCTCGGGCTGCCGCTCGAGAGCATCAGTGTCAAGCTTGGCGACTCCAGCCTCCCGCAATCGCCGGTCGAGGGCGGATCCTGGATCGCGGCGTCGGTGTCGAACGGCATCGTCACGACGGCAAACGCCATCCGCGACGAGCTGCTGCGCCTGGCCAGGCAGATGCCGAATTCACCGCTCGCCGACGCCGCGTCCGACGAAGTCGCGCTCGCGGGCGGCCGGCTGGTGAGCAGGCGCGACGCCGCGCGTGCGGTATCGATTGCCGAGGCCATGCGGCACGCCGGGGCGGACCGCATCGAGCAGGAGAAGACCACGAACCCCGTGCACGACGGGTCGCGCGCGCAGAACGCGCACGCCGCGATCTTCGCCGAGGTGAAGGTGGACGAGCAGATCGGCGTCGTCCGGGTGACGCGCGTCGTCAGCGCGGTTGCCGGCGGGCGCATCCTCAACCCGAAGACCGCGAGCAGCCAGATCCTGGGCGGCGTCGTCTGGGGCATCGGCATGGCGCTGCACGAGGAGACGCTGATCGACCACAAATTCGGCCGCATCATGAACGCCAACATCGCCGAGTATCATGTCCCGGTGCACGCCGATATCCACGACATCAAGGTCATCTTCGTCGACGAGCCGGACGACTCCAATCCGCTCGGCATCAAAGGGCTTGGCGAGATCGGCATCGTCGGCGTCGCGGCCGCGATCGCCAATGCCGTCTACCACGCGACCGGCAAGCGCATCCGCGATCTGCCGATCACGCTCGATAAATTGCACGCCGCTGAAGGCGATCGAGCGTGACGATCGCCGCCCCGCCGCGGTGAAGCAACGCGGTTCGCGGCCCGAATCGGTGCCAAATCGACAAATTCATCCCATTGGAATCAATGGCAGATTTTTTAATGCATGGGGTTGTTTTGCAGACTCGCGGCAAGCAGGCACACCGGTAACCCTCACGCCCCCGCCAGCCAGTCTTCCACCAGCCGGCGCGCGATCGAATCGCGGCGCGGCAGGCGGAACACCTCGTTCTCCGGCGAGGCCCGCAGCTCGGCCCGCGTGTACCAGCGTGCCGTCTCGATCTCGTCCTGCGCGATCGTGAGGTCGGTCGCGGCCGCCCGCGCGGTGAAGCCCAGCATGATCGAGGACGGGAACGGCCAGGGCTGCGAGGAGTGATAGCGCACGTCGGTCACGGGAATCCCGACCTCCTCCGCCACCTCGCGGCGCACCGCGTCCTCCAGGCTCTCGCCCGGCTCGACGAAGCCGGCCAGCACCGAATGCATGCCCGGCGGCCACACCTCCTGGCGGCCGAGGAGCGCGCGCTCGCCACCGTCATGCACGAGCATGATGACCGCCGGGTCCGTGCGCGGGAAGTGCGTCGTCGCGCAGGCGGCGTTGGTGCAGCGGCGCACATGGCCGGCCTCGATGCTCTCGGTCGGGCTGCCGCAGACGCCGCAGAAGCGATGGCGCGCGTGCCAATGCATGAGGCCGCGCGCATAGGCGAGCAGCGCCCCCTGCTCGTGCTCCATCAAGGGCCCGACCGCGCGCAGGTCGGTGAAGGTCGCCGCCTCCGCCAGGCTGACGACCGGGGCGGGATCATCGAGGTGCGAGACCTCGACCGCGAAGTGCGCCACGCTCTCGCGGTCGCCGAGGAAGACAATCTCGCGCACCTCCGCCAGCAGCGCCGCGGCGCGCTCCGGCGAGAGCCAGGCCGCGCTCGGCGCGTTGCCCGCGATCACCAGGTTCTGCAGCCGCCACACCGGCAGGATGCGCGTCGTCGGGTCGGCCAGGCGGCGGGCGATCCACTCGGCGTCGCGCCGCAGGTGCGACTGGCGGTCGACCGTGACGCCGGCATAGAAGTTCCGGCGCGGCTCAGCCGGCATGGCCGTTGCCGCTTTCCGCCTGGTACGGCTGGCGGAGGTGCACGGGCTTCTGCCGCCGACGGTGCGCCAAGTTAAGGGCCTCGACGAAGACCGAGAAGCCCATGGCCGCGTAGATATAGCCCTTCGACACATGCACGCCGAAGCTGTCGGCGATCAGCGTCGTGCCGATGAGCAGCAGGAAGCTGAGCGCCAGCATCTTCACCGTCGGATGCCGCTCGACGAAACCACCGACCGGACCGGCCGCCGCCAGCATCACGATCATCGACAGCACGATCGCCGCCGCCATCACCCAGATCTGGTTGGCCATGCCGATGGCCGTGACGATCGAATCGATGGAGAAGACGAGGTTGATGATGGCGATCTGCACGACCACCGCGGCGAGCCTCGCATGCACGCGCGCGGAAGCTTCGCCTTCGTCGCCTTCGAGGCTGCCGTGGATCTCGTGCGTCGCCTTGTAGATGAGGAAGAGGCCGCCGGCGAAGAGGATGATGTCGCGGCCGGAGAACCCGTGCTCGAAGATCGTGAACAGCGGCTCGGTCAGGCCGATGACCCAGGCGATGCCGAGCAGCAGGACGAGGCGCGGGATGAGCGCCAGGATGATGCCCAGGCGGCGGGCGCGCGGCTGCTGGTCCTTGGGCAACTTGCCGACGAGCACCGCGATGAACACGATGTTGTCGATGCCGAGCACGATCTCGAGCGCCGTCAGCGTCAGCAGGCTCACCCAGATCTCGGGATTCGCCAACCAGTCCATGACCCTACCGCGCGCAACGACCGACCCGCCGGACCCTGCCTGATTTGCCTCGGCCCGGCAACCGCCGCCATGGCTTGCGCGCGCCGGATGGACTACCATCTGAAGCGGGTCTGCCGCCCGCGCGGCGTTCATCCTGGGTTCAGCTCGACTAAGGAGACTCCGTTCCATGCGAGCCATCGCTTTTCTCGCTCTGCTCCTCGGCGCCGCGCTCGCGATTCCGATGCCGGCGGCGGCGACCGACCTTGCCCTTGCCAGCTTCCCGCCGGTCGGCCAGCTCGACTACGAGGTGACGCGCGAGGGCGACGACATCGGCACCCAGACGGTCGAGTTCGTCCGCGCCGGCGACCAGCTGACGGTTCGCACCCATGTCGACATCACCGTGACCACGCTTGGGATCACGCTCTTCCACTTCATCCATGTGGCGGAAGAACAGTGGCAAGGCGGCCGCCTCATGCGGCTGACCTCGCAGACCGACGACGATGGCCGGCCGCGAAAAGTCGATCTCAGGCTCGACGGCAATCGCCTGCGCGGTACCTACAACGGTCAGGCGGTGGACTATGCGGCCGACCTCATCCCGGCCAGTCTGTGGCACCCGGAAACCGTGCATCAGACGGTCCTGCTCGACCCCATCAAGGGCCGCGATCGTCAGGTCACGATCGCCGACAAGGGCGAGGAGCCGCTCAAGGTCCGCGGCCAGACCGTGATGGCGCACCACTATTCGATGACCGGCCAGATCAACCGCGAGATCTGGTACGGCCCAGACGGCCAGATCGTTCAGGTCCGCTTTCCGGCCAAGGACGGCTCGCTGATCACCGTGGCGCTGCGCTAGCCGACAGCCCTTGCCGAGGGTCCGCCCTGGCCTGATATAGTACGGTCGGGAGGTTGGCGGCGGACGGGCGTCTCGCCAACCCGGTCAGGTCCGGAAGGAAGCAGCCGTAACGAGTTTCCGCCCGGGTCGTTGTCCAGCCTCCCACCGTCTCGATCGGCCGCGGCCGGTCGCCCCCGCGCTCG
>JBKOWC010000323.1:0-13294 GCA_046724215.1 Pseudomonadota bacterium
CGCGGCAGCGCGGATCAGCGGGAGGCCGGAAGCGCCTGTCCGCGTGGGACAAGCGCTTCCATCAGCATTCGTCAGTGGTTCAGTGGGTGTAGTCCGGCCCACGTCCCGCGATCATGCCTTGCTCCGAATTCTGTCCCGGATTGGTGCACCCCGTGAGCTGTACCGCGCCCGCCAGGGCCAAGAAGAGAAGACAGGCGAGAACCGGTGTCCGTATCGTGCGCATCGATGCCTCCTTGCTCATTGATGGGGCAGAGCGTCGCGCCCATTTGTCGCGCAAGTGTGCCGCCCGCGGCGCAGGATGGTCGCGATTTGTCGCAGCGTCCCGGACTGACAGACTTTGATACACTTTCCGCGAGGCGCGGGAGGGCCGGGTTCCGCTAACCTGTCTTCAATGGAATCAGCAGCGCATATCGCCGTCGTCGACGACCACCGCGAGATCCGCGATCTCGTCGGCCGCTATCTGGTCCATCACGGCTATCGCGTGACCGTGGCCGCCGGCGCGGCGGACTTTCGTCAGCTCCTGGAGCGCAGCGCCTTCGATCTCGTCGTCCTCGACATCATGATGCCCGGCGAGGACGGCCTCACCCTCTGCCGCCATCTGCGGACGACGACCGACCTGCCGATCATTTTGTTGACGGCGGTGACGGAGGAGACCGATCGCATCATCGGGCTCGAGATGGGCGCCGACGACTATGTCACCAAGCCGTTCAACCCGCGCGAGCTGTTGGCCCGCATCAAGTCGGTCCTCCGCCGCGCCAACAGTCTGCCGCCGCGCCGCGATGGACATCGCGCCAAGACCGTGCGCATCGATCGCTGGACCTTCGACCTCGGCCGCCACGAACTGCTCGGCGAAGACGGGGTGGCGCTGCCGCTCAGCACGGCCGAGTTCCGGCTGTTGTGCGCCTTCATCGACCATCCCGGCATGGTCCTGACGCGCGACCAACTGCTGGATCTCACGGTCGGCCGCGCGGCCAACGTCTTCGACCGCAGCATCGACAACCAGGTGAGCCGCCTGCGCAAGAAGATCGAGGCCGATCCTCACAACCCCGTCCTGATCCGCACGCACTGGGGCGGCGGCTACAGCTTCGAGGCGGACATATGCCCGCCCTGATGCGGCGCCTTTGGCCGGCGAGCCTCGTCGGCCAGCTGGTCGGGCTGCTGCTGTTGGCGCTCGCGCTGTCGCAAGGCATCGGCTTCCTGATCTATCACGACGAGCGCACGCGAGCTTTGCGCGGCGTCGTCACCGACGAGTTCGTCTCGCGCGCCGCTTCGGTCGTGCAGTTGCTGGAGGCGACGCCTCCCGGTCTGCACGACAAGATTCTGCGCGCCGTCGCAACCACATACTCGCGATACTGGCTGACGGCGACAGCGCCCGGCGACGTGGCGGAATGGCAGCGGCAGGCCTGGCAGCATCTCGGCGAGGCGTTGCCGGCCAGCGCGGCGCGCGTTCACGCGCCATCGCTGATGCACACGACGAGCGACATTTCCAGCTTCCTTTCGTTCGACCCCCAGGCGGCGGCGACCCGCGCCGCCTGGGGCGATCTTCCCGCCGGCGCCTGGCCCCTCGGACGCCGCGCCAAGCTGCTGCGCCTGGATGCGCAGAATGGACTCGGTCTTGCGGTGCCGCTCGACAGCGGAGACTGGCTCAATATCGCCTATGCCAAGCCGCCGCCGCCGGACTGGCCGATCCAGTCCTACATTTCGCTTGGCATCGGAGCGGTGGCGATCTCGCTGGTCGCCGTCCTCACGGCTCGCCGCATTGCGCGGCCGTTGCGGCAGCTGGCGCTTGCCGCGGAAGGCTTCGGGCGTGGCGAGGACGGCGTGCCCCTGCACGAGGGCGGACCGCGCGACATTCAGCAGACCGCCGCCGCGTTCAACCGCATGCGCTCGCGCCTGCGGCGTCTCATCGAGGACCGGACGCGCATGTTGGCCGCGCTGGGCCACGATCTGCGCACGCCGATCACCGCGTTGCGGCTGCGCGCCGAGTTCGTCGGCGATGCCGCCGTCCGCGACCGGCTGATCGACACTCTCGACGAGATGCAGGCCATGACCGAAGGCGCGCTCGCCTTCGTCCGCGAAGAGGAGGCCGCGGGCAAGGCGACGCGCTCGATCGATCTGGCGGCGCTGCTGGACAGCCTGTGCGACGATCTTGCCGATCTCGGTTGCGACGTCACCCTTGCCGCTTGCGGACGCACGCCCTATCGCTGTCGCCCGGAGGCGCTGCGCCGGGCCGTGCGCAACCTGATCCAGAACGCGGTCCGCTATGGTGCCCGTGCGCGCGTGGCGCTGCGGCACCTAGGGGAGGGGATCGAGATCACCGTCGACGACGACGGCCCGGGGATTCCCGCGGCGGAACTCGAGCATGTCTTCGTCCCCTTTGTCCGCCTCGAGCGCTCGCGCAATCGCGAAACCGGCGGCGTGGGCCTGGGTCTCTCCATCGCGCGCACCGTCGCGCGCGACCATGGGGGCGACATCCTGTTGGCCAATCGTCCGGACGGCGGGCTGCGCGCGACGATCCGGCTGCCCCCCACCTGCCGCGCGCAGGCCGGTGCCACGCCGGTTGGAGAATCCGGCCGCCCCGGCGTAGACTCGGGGCATGACCAACGAGATCATCGAGCTACCAAGGTATGAGGTGACACCCGGCGCTGCCGCGGCGCCGGTCGCCCCGGCTCTTCCAGCCATCGCGCTGGCTCCGGTCCCGCCCGCGGTCGTGCGTTGGGAGCCGCCGGTCCTGGGGTGTCTGGCGGCGATCTTCGGCATCGCGGCGCTGTTCAAGGCGACTCTGATCCTGGCGCCGCTCGGGCTGGGGTTCGCCGTCGCCGCCGTGTTTGCCCGTCAGTTCTCCTGGTCCGCCGTCGGCGGCATCGCATCGCTCGTCGCGCTGCTGATCTCGCCGCTGTTCTGGACGATCCTCGGCCTGGCTTGGCTGATCGAGCGGCTCAGCCGGCTGTGGGGCTGGATCACCTGACCGACGGGAAATCGGCTGTCAGCGTGCCGGCTCGACGACCACCGCCGTGCCGTGCCGTGGGCCAGGACCTCGGTGATGCCCGCGATCTCGGTCGTGTCGCAACGCATGCCGATGATCGCGTTTGGCACCCAGGGCCGCCGCCTGCTCCCTCATCGCTTCGAAGGCGTCCGCGCGTGCCCGCTCGCAGAGGTTCCTATAGAGCATGATGTTGCGACGACGCCTCAGACACCGGGTCGGCTTGCCTTTTGCGGACCGGCTCTGTATAAGCCCGCCTTCGCGCGATGAATGGCGGCCACGGCTCGATCTGACGGGCATGCCCAACCGCCGGCGCACTGTCGTAACTCCTTGAAGGAAATCGAAAAATGCCCAAGATGAAGACGAAGAGCGGGGCCAAGAAACGGTTCAAGCTTACCGGCTCCGGCAAGGTGGTGATGTACCCCTCGCAGCGCCGCCACCGGCAGATCAGCCGTCCGACGAAGATGAAGCGCCAGCACCGCGGGCCGGAGCTGATGAACGAATCGGACGCCAAGGTCGTCAAGAAGACCTATCTGCCCTACGGCCTCTAACGGAGAGTTCGCGCCATGGCTCGCGTCAAGCGGGGCGTCACGACGCACGCCCGTCACAAGAAGATCGTCGACATGGGGTCCGGCTATTTCGGCCGCTCGTCGACCAACTACCGCATCGCGCTCGAGCGCGTCGAGAAGGCGCTGAAGTACGCCTATCGAGATCGCCGCAACCGCAAGCGCGACTTCCGCGCGCTGTGGATCCAGCGTATCAACGCCGGCGCCCGCGAGCACGGCCTGACCTATTCGCAGTTGATCAACGGCTTCAAGCGGGCCGGCATCGCCGTCGACCGCAAGGTGCTGGCGGATCTGGCGGCGCGCGAGCCTGCCGCCTTCGATGCCCTGGTGAAACAGGCCCAGGCGGCTCTCGGCAAGGCCTGATCGCGGCGCGCCCGCACTCGAACGGCGCGGGCCGAGCGCGACATGAGCAAGCGGCTTCGCATCTTCCTGTTCGTGCTGGTGTCCGTCGGCGCTGCCGCCTGCGGCCGCTACGACTCGGACATCGCCACGGTGAAGGCCGCCAAGAGCTTGACCGATCACACCAACGAAGAGGTGGCGGTGGAAATCGCCGGCGCTCGCGGCAAGGTGACCTGGAGCGCCGGTCGGCCCGACAAATACAAGGACAATGAGTACATCGTCGGCGTCGACGCGACGATCGAGAAGATCACGCAGGCCGGCGGTAAGCGCGTCGTCGTGCTGCAGTTCGTCAACAACCGGCAGACCAACAAGGTCGGCTTCGACGGCGTCACCATCGACGGCCAGCGCCAGGACATCATCGGCGGCGCCCTGAACCTGCTGCTGATGCAGCTGGAGTGACCGCCGGCGCCCCGCACGCCGGCGCTGCTGACGGTCAGGTCTTGCTTGCGGGTTGGGCGATCTTTTCCGCCGCCGCGAGGTGCTTCTTCACCATCGGGATGGTCTGGGTCGCGGCCTTCTTCAGTGCGTCGTTGTCGCCGCCCTGGCTGTAGTCCTGGAGCAGCTTGAGGGCATTCTCATGCCCCTGCATCTGGATCTTCATGTAGTCGCGATCGAAGTCCGAGCTCTTCTGAAGCTGTGACAGCAGCTTCTGATGCGTATCGTCGAGCGACGACGGCGGTGCCGCATCGACATGCGCGGATTTGATGGTTTCCTTCAGCTTGTTGGTCGACATCGTATGGTCGCGGACCATCTCCTGCGCGAAGGCCCGCACGCCCGGATCCTTCGAACGCTCCAGGGCCAGCTTGCTGGACTCGACCTCGAACATGTCGCTGATCGCCACCTTCTGCACGAAGTCGGATGTCGTCATCCCCGCGGCCGCGGCCACGAGCATTCGCGGCGCGTCGTCGTTGGCCGATGCCGGGGGGCCGCCAATGACGACCGCAAGCGGTGCTGCCACGGCGAGCGTAGTCAGGAGTGTCGATAGTCTCATTGTGTCTTCTCCACGTCGAACAGGGTCACACGCCCGGCGTGAAAGCCGGGCACTCACCGACTCAAACGCCGGCCGAAGGTGGGGTTCCATCGGAAGAGCGCTTTCGCCGGGATCCGAACGTCAATGCGCCGTGACTGGGCCGGCCGGCGGCTTGCACATGAAGAACACGGCGAGGACGCTCAGCAGCAGCACGCCGCCCATGATGTAGAAGCAGTCGGAATAGGCCATGACGAAGGCCTCGCGGCGGACGGTGTTCTGCAGCTGCGCCGTGGCCATGTCGGTTGCGTGGCGCAGGTTGCCGGCCTGGAACAGCATCCGCTGCGCGACCGTGCGGAGATATTCCTGCAGCCGCAGGTCGTTCTGCGTGATGCGCTCGGAGATCACGTCGAAATGAAAATGCTCGCGCCAGGTCGCGAAGGTCTGCAGCATCGCAATGCCGACGGAACCGCCGAGATTGCGCATGACGTTGAAGAGGCTGGAGGCGCCGGCCGTGTTTTCGGGTTCCACGCCCGCCGTCGCCATCTGTGAAATCGTCGTGATCACGAAGGGTTGGCCAAGCGCTCGCACCAGCATCGCCCAGCGCAGCTGCGGCTCCGCCGTATCGTGGCTCATATGCACGTTCATGAAGTTGCTGATCCCGAACACGATGAGCCCGAAGGCGAGCAGGATCCGCGCGTCGATCCGGCGCATCAGGAGCGGCACGAAGGGGAAGATCAGCAGTTGCGGCAACCCCAGCCACATGATCACGACGCCGATCTGCATGGCGTCATAGCCCTGCACCTGGCTCAGATAGACGGGCAGGATGTAGATCGACCCGTAGAGGGAGAGGCCGAGGCTGAGACCGATCAGGCAGGACGAGCCGAGCGTCGGCCGGGTGAGCAGGCGCAGGTCGATGAAAGGCTGCTTGCGCAGGAGCTCGATGGCGATGAAGACGGTCGTGCAGATTGCGGCGACGACCGCGAGGTTGCGGATCAGCGGATTGCCGAACCAGTCCTTGCGCTCGCCCTCCTCGAGCACGATCTCGAGCGAGCCAAGGCCGACGGCCATGAAGAGGATGCCGAACCAGTCGCCGTTGCGCAGCCGCTCCAGGCGCATCGGCTCCGGATCCATCCCGTACCAGATCATGGCCATGAGGAGGGTGCCCGGGATGATGTTGATGTAGAAGATGTAAGGCCAGCCGTAGGTGTCGGTCAGCCAGCCGCCGATGGTGGGGCCGAGGGCAGGCCCGAGCGTCGCCGTGATGCCGAAAAGCGCCATGCCCGTGGCCCGCCGCTCCGGGGGCAGCTTGAGGTTCACGGTGGTCAAGGCCGTGGGGATCATGACACCGCCGGTGAATCCCTGGCAGGCGCGAAAGACGATCATCTCCACCAGCGTCGTGGCCGTCCCGCACAGCACGGAGAAGGCGACGAAGAGCGCCGCGTTGACCAGCAGATAGCGGCGGACGCCGAAGACGCCGCCGAGATAGCCGGTCAAGGGAATGACGACGATCTCGGCCACCAGATAGCCGGTCGAGATCCAGGAGCCTTCGTCGAGCGAGGCCGCCAGGCCGCCCTGGATGTATTTCAGCGAGGCGTTGGTGATCTGGATGTCCAGGACGGCCATGAAGGCGCCGAGGATGGCGCCATAGACGGCGATCCAGTCGCGCAGCGGAACCTTGCCCGGCTGACTCATGGCGGGGCGGCGACCGATGGTTGTGGCGGCGGCAGGCCGACCTGCGGCGGCCGCTCCGCGAGCTTCTTCCCGCGCGTATCCCGCGTGTCCACGGTGGGTATCACCGACAGTCCCGGCCGCAAGCGTCCGAGCAGTGGGTCGTCGCGGTCGATCAGGATCTTCACCGGCACGCGCTGGACGATCTTCGTGAAGTTGCCGGTCGCGTTCTCCGGTGGCAACAGCGCGAACTGCGACCCCGACCCGGGCGCGAAGCTGTCGACGCGCCCATGCGCGGTCTCGCCCGAGAAGGCGTCGACGGAAATCTCGACAGGCTGTCCCTGGTGCATGCGGTCGAGTTGCGTCTCCTTGTAGTTGGCGACGATGTAGATGTCCTGCATCGGAACCAGCGTGAGAAGGCGCGTGCTCGGCTCGACATACTGGCCGAGGCGGACGCTGCGGTCGCCGACGACGCCATCGACCGGCGCCGCGATCGCCGTGTAGCCGAGATTGATGCGCGCTTGTTCCAGGGCGGCGCGGGCACGCAATACCGACGCCTCGGCCTGCTGCTTCTGCGTTTGCAAGACCGCGAGCCGCCTGATCTCGGAGGTGAGCGCGGCCTGCGCCTTGACGAGATCCGCCTGTTGTTCGCGTGCGCTCGATTCAGTCTGCTGCTGACGTTGCACGCTGCCGACGCCGGTCTGCGCCAGCTTTCCGTAGCGCTCCATCTCCTGCTGCGCGAATGTCGTTGCGGCCTGCGCGGCGCTGACGCCGCTCTCGGCCTGCACCACGGTTGCCTGCTCCAGCGTGATCTGTGCATCGACATTGGCGACGTTGGCAACCGCCGTGGCCAGATCGGCCTCGGCCTGATCGACCTGGGCGCGAAACGTGCGGTCGTCGATGCGCACGATCACGTCGCCGGCGCGGACCTGCTGGTTGTCCGTGACGGCAAGCGCGCTGACGTAGCCGGCGACTTGCGGGTTGATCGTGACGTTGTCGGCCTGGGTGTAGGCGTCGTCCGTTTCGATCATGAAGCGGCCCACCCGGTACCAGTGCCAACCATAAGCGGCACCGACGATGAGCAGGACGATGCCGGCGATACCGGCGACGAGGGTGCGCCCCCGGCGTCGCCGTTCCTCTTGTGGATCGCCTCGCCTTTCCCGTTCTGAATGATCGTTCCCGTCGCGGCGGCGTTCGTCATGCTCCGGCACGGTCCGCTGCGGAGCGCCACCATCGTCACGGCGAGACGGACTGTCGTTAGCTGGCATGAAGACCTGCGCGGATGGAAAACCGAAATAGCGGCATTCCCGCGATCGGCGGTCGCAGCCGTATGCCGCTCACGCTTATCCAGAAATCAGGCGAGGCCGCTGCGGTTCCGCCGCGCGCGATCCGTTCATGGCCGCCATGCCCGCGGTGCGGACCTTTTCTGGCGGTTCAACCCTCTCCGGCCGCGAACGATTCGAGCAGGCCGGCGTCCCCGGCGAGGTCGAGGAAGGTGTAGCGGCTGCGGATCTGGCGGGCGCGGCGCAGCGCCGTCCGGTAGAACTCGGCGGGCCAGCCGAGATCGGCCGGCCGCGTCGGCGCTCCCGCCGCGGCCAGCGTCCGCGCCAGCGACGTGCTCGACCGGTGGATGTCGCTGATCCGCCGGCGGAGCGTGGACCACTGGAGCGCCAGCCGCTCGTTCAGCGAATCGGCATCCGCCGGCGACAATGCCTTGGCCGCGAATTCGCGCAGGCAGGCAGCACCCGTTTCCGGGCCGAAATGAGCGAGAACATCGTCGGCGTCGATCGCCGTCGGCCGCAGGACCGGCGCCTCGTCCCGCGCCAGGATTCGCTCCTGCAACCGCGCCAGGGTCAGCGTCGTCACGCCGATCTGCTCGCCGTGGAAACTCTCCTTTGAACCGGGTGCGCCGACCATCTCGACGTAGTGGCTGATCAGGTGCTCGCCCTGGCTTGCGGAATAGCTGCCGCCGGCGATACCCATGCCGAGCCCCGACAGCACCAGTGTGCGAGCAAGCCGTCGCATCGCCGTCAGATCGCCGGCCATCAGCGTCGCCGCCCCATCGAAGAGCGCGGACTCGTCTTCGGCCAGCAGAGCGAACGGCGCCTCGCGGTAGGCCGTGCCGCGCAACAGGTGCGACAGCAGCCAGTCGGCCTGCGCCGTCGGCCGGCACAAGCTGTCGCCGAGGCCGCTGCGGATCATGCGCGCCGGCGCGGCGGCGAGCACGCCCAGATCGAGGAAGACGCCAGCAGGGGCACGCGCGGGCAGGGATTTCTTGAGGCCGGCGACAGTGATCGCGGCGTTGCCCGAGGTGTAGCCGTTCATCGACGGCGCCGTACCGAACACGGCATAGGGTTTGCCGTCCTGCGCCGCCACATATTTGCAGAGGTCGTTGATCGTGCCCGATCCGACCGCGATCAGCGCATCGGCGGCCGCGGTGGCCGCACGCAGCTTCGCCGCGGTCGCATCGTCGGGGTGCGGTCGATCGGGCAGGCGGATCGACTCGATCGCGCCGAGCGAGGCAACCGCCGACTCCACGCGCGCCCCCAGGACCTCATGGGTGGCGGGATCGCTGACGACGGCAAAGCGGCGACCCAGGGCGAGGCGCCCGACCAGCTCCGTTTCGATGCCGGCAAGACTCTCGGCCAGGATGATCGACTGCACGGGCACGCCGACGGGCATCCCCGTCTCCGGATCCCGCCAGGTCCCCGCCAGCAGTTCGCTGATCGCGTCATTCGCCATCGGCGGCCCCGTTTGCGAACAGCGGCTTCAGCGCCGCGAAGAGTTCGCGGTAGCGGCGGTACATGTCGTCATACACGCGCCGGTTCTGCATCTGCGGCTCGATGGTCTCGGCGACGGCGGTCGCTGCCGACGCTGCCGACACCACGTCCGGCGCGTGCTCCACGGCGACGGCCGCGAGAATCGCGGCGCCGACCGCCGAACTGTCGGTGACCGCGGAGCGCTCGACCGGCATGCCTGTGATGTCGGCACGGATCTGCGCCCACAGGCGGCTCTTGGCGCCGCCGCCGAGGACGCGCACGCGGTCGGCGGCGACGCCCATGGCGCGCAGGCGGTCGGCCACGTCCCGCAGACCATAGGCCGTGCCTTCCAGCGCGGCGCGCGTGAGGTGGCCGGTTCCGTGCGACGGGGTGAGGCCGTAGAAGCAGCCGCGCGCCGCCGCCTGCCACTCCGGCGTCATGGCCCCGGTCAAAGCGGGCAGGAAGATGAGTCCGTCGCTGCCCGGCGGCGCATCGGTGGCCAGTCCGTCGAACGCGGAGAACCCGTCGATCCGCAGCAGCGCCCGCAACCACTCGAGCGCGCCGCCGCTCACCCAGCCCGGGTTCTCGACATAGTGCAGCGACGTCCCGACGAAGCAGTGGGTCTCGACCAGGCCCGTCTCGTCGATCAGCGGGCGCGGCGTCAGCGCGCCGACGACCTCGGCGGTCCCGAGCACGTCGGCGATGACGCCGGGCTCGGCGATTCCGCCGCCCAGCGGCGTCGAGAAGTCGTCGCCCGTGCCGACCGCCACGGTGACCCCGGCCGGCAGGCCGATCAGCTCGCCGCCCGCGACCGTGAGCCGGCCGGCGGCGGCCTGGCTGCGATCCAGTCGAGGCAGCAGGCGGCGCTCCAGCGCAAACGCCTCGAGCAGGTCCGCCGCGAAATCGCGAGTCCCGATGTCATAGACGAGCGTCGTCGATGCCAGGCCGTGATCGATCACGGCCTCGCCGGTCAGCCGTTCGACCATGTAAGTCACGGGCTGATGAAACCGCGCGGCGGCGCGCGCGGCCGACCAATGATCGAGCTGCCAGCGCATCTTCGGCGCCATGTGGGTGCCGTCGAGGTTGGCGCCGGTGCGCTGCCGGAAGAATTGCGGCGACCGCTGCCGCCGAAGATCTCCGAGATCGGCGTCGGCCCGCCGGTCCATCCAGATCAGGCAGGGACCCAGCGACCGTCCATCCGCGTCGACCGGGAGCGACCCGTCGAGCTGGCCGGCGATGCCGACGGCGGCGACGTCCTCGCGTCGGCGGCCTGCTGTCGCCAGCGCCTCGGCGACGGCCGGCGCCAACGCGGCCTCCCACCGATCCGGGTGCTGCTCGGCCCAACCGGGCTGCGGAAAGTCGATGGGGTAGGGGCGGCCGCCGCGACCGACCACGCGGAGCGCCTCGTCGAGCAACACCGCCTTCAGGCTCTGGCTGCCGACATCGATACCGAGGAACATGCAGACGGGATGCCGATCAGAGGTCTAAGTATCGTTCGCGCGCAGGTCGCTGGCCGCGCAGGCGGTCAGGATCCGGCGCAGCTGGTTGGCGAGCAGGCCGAGGCGGGGGCTGAAGCTGCCGTCCAGAGCGGCGGTGCCGATGGTGAAGAGATCGGCGCCGGCGGCGCGGATATCGCGAATGCGCGCCGGCGAGTTGATGCTGCCAGCGACGATGACCGGCTTGTCCGTCGCCCGCCGGGCAGCCCGGATGAGATCGAGGGGGTTGGCCTCGGTCGCGCGATAGGCCAGAAGGTCGACGCCGGCGCAGCCCGCCGAAATCATGGACGCGGTATCGCTGGCGATCCGGTCCGGCGTGCCGCCGAGCTTGGTCGGGTGGCCGATCGGAATGCCCGGGAACGGGAAGTATCCCGTCTTCGTGCCGCGCAGCAGGCCGAGGATTTCATCGACCTGCGTGCCGCCCATCAGGCAGTCGACGCCGAGCGCGGCGGCCGTGTCGGCCGAGCGGATGCAGCTCTCCTTGCTCGTGCTGACGACCTCCATGTAGGAGGTGCGGCCATCATCCTTGATGCGGTTGTGCAGCCGGCGGAGGGTCGGCGCATCGACGCCGACATCCTTGAAACCGACATGCTTGAGCGGGACTGCGCGGACCGAGTCATAGACATCGAGGCAATCCTCGATGGTCTGGTCGTCGCGCGTCAGCATGAAGATGAAGTCCATTGGTGCGGCGGCCCCCGGCGATGCGTGCAATCCTGACGCATTGTGTGCGAAAATGAGGGGCTGGTGCAACTACTGCCCTTGTCGGGGGTCAAGGGACCAGGAGGCGATCCCACCATATAGGGTTGGAATCCCTCCAATCTTGCTTCAGGGGAAGCTCAAACCCAGCGGAAGACCGCTATGGCCCAAAGGATCGAGATGACGAGGCCGCCCCATAGCGATGTTCCCATGACGCCGAGCCAGGCAAGGAAGATGAAGGCGCTGCCCAAGAGCGAGATGAACAACCTGTCGCCGCGCGTCGTATCGAGTCCCAGGACTCCCCGGCGCGGCGAGCCGCCCGGGGCGTAGTATTCCCATACGGACATGCCGGCGAGACACAGACCGATGAAGATGAAGAACGCGGCTGTCGGCCAGGTCCAGGCCATCCAGTGGAGCAGCGAGGTGTCTTCCATTTCGCACTCGCCCGATCATACGCGGCCAAGGGCGAAGCCCTTGGCGATATAGTTCCGCACGAAGTAGATGACGACGGCACCGGGGACGAGGGTCAGCGAACCCGCGGCGGCAAGCAGTCCGAGCTGATAGCCCGATGTGCTTGCGGTCTTGGTCATCACCGCCGCGATCGGCTTGGCGGCCACCGACGTCAGCGTCTTGGCCAGCAGCAGCTCGACCCACGAGAACATGAAGCAGAAGAAGCAGGCGACGCCGATGCCGGCGGCGATGGTCGGCATGAAGATCTTGAAAAAGAAACGCCAGAACGAATAGCCATCGACATAGGCGGTCTCGTCGAGCTCCTTCGGCACGCCCGACATGAAGCCCTCCAGGATCCACACCGCCAGCGGGACGTTGAACAGCGTATGGGAGAGCGCCACCGCCCACGGCGTGTCGAAGAGGCCGACCGCGGAATAGAGCTGGTAGAAGGGCAGCGCGAACACCGCCGGCGGCGCCATGCGATTGGTCAGCAGCCAGAAGAACAGGTGCTTGTCGCCGAGGAAGCGGTAGCGCGAGAAGGCGTAGGCCGCCGGCAGGGCCGCCGCCACCGACAGGACGGTATTCAGGACGACGTATTCAATCGATGCGATGTAGCCGTTGTACCAGGACGGATCCGTGAAGATCACCTTGTAGTTCTCGAAGGTGAAACTGCGCGGCCACAGGGTGAAGCTGCCCAGTATCTCGTTCGTTGTCTTGAACGACATGTTCAGCAGCCAATAGATCGGCAGCATCAGGAAGACGATGTAGACGATCGGAATCAGGGAGCGCGCGCGCATCGTCACCTCGCCTCGTTGCGCATCATCAGCGTGTAGAAGACCCAGCTCAGGAGCAGGGTGATCAGGAAATAGATGAGCGACATCGCGGCCGCCGGGCCGAGGTCGAACTGGCCAAGCGCCGTCTTGACGAGATCGATCGACAGGAACGTGGTCGAGCTGCCCGGCCCGCCACCCGTGAGCACGACGACCTCCGTGTAGATCATGAACGAGTCCATGAAACGCAGCAGGATCGCGATCGTCAGCACGTATTTGAGCTTGGGCAGCTGGATGTAACGGAAGACCGCCCACGGCCGCGCCGCATCGATCTTGGCGGCCTGATAGTAGGCGTCGGGGATCGAGACGAGTCCGGCGTAGCAGAGGAGCGCCACCAGGGACGTCCAGTGCCAGACATCCATGAGGATGATGGTGAACCAGGCGGCCAGGGGCTCGCGCGTATAGTTGTATTCGATACCGAGTGCGCGGATCGAATGGCCAAGGATGCCGATGTCGGGCAGCGCCATGATGTTCCAC
>JBKOWC010000111.1:0-22343 GCA_046724215.1 Pseudomonadota bacterium
GGTGCCGACCATCGACGATGTCGTAGCGTTCCTGGCGGCAGCGGATGGTACGGCGTCGACCGCGGAGCAGTTGCCGGCGGGGGTCACGCTGATCAGCCGGAGCAGTGACGACGTGGCGGCGTTCGAGACCCGCACCGCCGCGTCCGACGGCTGGGTCCACCGCAGCTACATCGTGAAATGACGTGCGGCACGGGCGGGCGCGGCCACGTCGCGCCCGCCCGCCGGAAGGTCAGCCCTGCGTCTTGCGGGCGGCCGCGATCTTCTTCTGCATCTCCTCGGCGCTGATGGCGCCGGGGATCAGCTCGTTGCCGACGATGAAGGCGGGCGTGCCCTTGATGCCGAGCTGCTGGGCCAAGGAATAATCGCGGTTGATCGTCGCGGCGATGTCCGGGCTCTGCATGTCGCGCTCGAGCTGCGCCACGTCGATCCCGACGTCGCCGGCCAGCCGCCGCACGTCGTCGACGGTCAGCTGACCCTTGAAGGTCATGAGCGCCAGATGCAGGGCCCGGTACTTGCCCTGCTTCTGCGCCGCCAGCGCGGCCTTCGCGGCGAATTCCGATTCGGCGCCGAGGATCGGAAACTCCTTGAAGATGACGCGGACGTTGCCGTCGCCCTCGAACATCTCGATGAACGACTTGGCCACCGACTTGCAGTAGGGGCAGCGGTAGTCGAAGAATTCCACGACGGTGACGTCGCCGCCGGGATTGCCGAGCACCGGCGAATCCGGCGCGTGGATGAGCTCCTCCCGGCGCTCGACGAGCGTCTGCGCCTGCTTCGCCGCCGCCTGCTTGTCCTGTTGCGCCTGGTAGGTCTCGATCGCCTGGACGACGACCTCGGGATGCGCCAGCAGATAGTCGTGGACGATCTGCTCGATCTTCGCCTGTTCGGTCAGCGTCTCGTTCTCCTGCGCCGCGACCTGTCCCGCTCCGGCCAGCGCGATGCCGGAAAGCAGCGCCGCCGCCAGCAACCGAACCTTTCTCATGTGATCCTTCCTCGCACCCGCCGACGACAGGCCGATCATCGCCGATCCGGCTCCCGGCCACAATCGCCGCGCCGGCCGCTCACGGCAATTTCAACGCCCCTCAAGTCCGCTCAATCGCTGTTGTCGTTCCGGTCGCAGGTGGTCTGCAGGTCCTGCGCGCGCAGGTACGCCGGCGATCCGACCGGGAGTCCCTTCATGGCCCGCCCGGCTTGATCCTTGCACGCCTTCCGGGCCGCCCTGCTGCTGCTGTGGGAGGCGGCCTCCTCGGCCAGCGCGAGGGCCGCCATGGCCAGTTGTCCGTCGCGTCCGTAGGCGATGCTCAGCTCGTGCCAGGCATCGCCGTTCTGCGGTTCCTGGCGAATGACCTCTTCGAGCCCGGCGGTGGCCTTCTTCGCCAAGACCGGGTCTTCGACCTCGATCTGCGCGCGCGCCAGTTCGAACCGCAGCAACGGCGAATCCGGCACGCTCTTCACTGCTGCTTCGTAGAAGGGCAGCGAAGACCGCACCTGGCCGTTCTGGAACAGCGATTCGCCCTTCAGTTCCTGGAAGTAGGGGTCGTCGGGATGTTCGGCGATCAAGCCGTCGATCAGCGCCGCCGCCTGCGGCAGCTTGTCGGCGATCCGCTTCTCTGCGCAGCAATAGGCGATGGCGCGGGCGTAGCGCGCCTCGAGGCTCTTGTCCGACTCCGGATATTGCTGCAGCACGCGCGCGGTCGGCTGCAGGTAGCCGATCAGCTTCGCACGCATGCGCTTGAACTGAGCGACGAACTCGGGCTTGTCGGGAACGTTGCTGTAGGGCGAATGGGCGACGTGTTCGGTCACATAGTCGATGCGTTGCTGGGTCAACGGGTGCGTACGCGTATAGGGATCCTGTTGGCCGATCAGCACCGACTCCTGTCTCCAGAGTATCGTCAGGAATTCCATGATGCCGCGGGCGGACTGATGGGTGTCGTCGAGGAATTTCAGGCCGGCCTGGTCGGCCGCCGCTTCCTGACCGCGGGTGAAGGCGAGCAGGAACTGCTCCCCGACATGCTGCCCCAGGGCGCAGGCGCCGACGCCGCCGGCATTGCCGCTCGCCGCGGCGGCACCGACGCCGAGGACGCAGGCGACCATCGCCTCGATCGTGGCGTCGCGCAGCGCTTCCTGGCGGCGCGCCAGATGGCCGCCGGCGATGTGCCCGGTCTCGTGGGCGACGACGCCGATGAGCTGTCCCGGGTGCTCGGCCCGCATCAGCAGCCCCGTGTTGATGAACACGTTCATGCCGCCGGCGACGAAGGCGTTTATGGAATCGTCGTTGATGATGTAGACGTGCACGGCCGATGGATCGAGGCCGGCGACCTCGAAGATTGGCGTCACATATCCGGTGATGGTAGCTTCGATCTCGGCGTCGCGGATGAAGCCGACCGCGCCCGCCTGCACGGGGAACGACAGTGCCGCCGTCGCAGCGAAGGCCATGGGGAGAAAGCGTTTGATCAAGGCAGCGTTCCGCGCGGTTTCGGCACAAGCTGGGTACCGGCTGCTGGTCTGTCAATGCATTTGTGCGGGCCTGCTGGCCTTGGCGGTGGCGGGCTGCCAAAGCAAGCGCGAGGCCACCGGCATCATCGGCAGCGTCAAAGGGTTCGCCGGCGCCATCGTGGCCGACGAACCGCGCGCGGCATTGTCGGCCCGCGACGTGCTGACGGCGGGCGGCAGTGCCGCTGATGCCGCCGTCGCCCTCTATTTCACGCTTGCCGTGACGTTGCCGTCCACCGCCGGCCTCGGCGGCGGCGGGGTCTGCCTGATCCACGACCCCGACTCGGAGCGGAGCGAGATGCTCGACTTCCTGCCGCGACCGGCTCCCGGCGGCGCCATCGGCGTGCCGGGCAATATCCGGGGCATGGCCGCCCTGCAGGCGAAGTATGGCCGGCTGAAATGGGGCCAATTGCTCGCCCGCGCGGAGGAGCTGGCGCGCGGCACCTCCGTGAGCCGGGCGTTCGCACGCGAACTCGCGACCGCCGGCACCGGCGTTCTCGGCGACGGCGAGATGCATCGCATCTTCGGCAGCGCCGGCGGGGGGCTGCCGCGCGAGGGCGACGGCCTGCAGCAAATCGACCTCGCGGGCACCATCGGACAGATCCGACGCGGCGGCGCCGGCGCCTTCTACACGGGTCCTCTCGCGATGCGCATGGCGCAGAGCGCGCAAGGCGTCGGCCTGCCGCTGACGGCCGAGGTCTTGCGTGGCACATTGCCGCAGTTCGGCGCGGCACTGTCGATCGACGTCGGCGGCGATATCGCGTACTTCGCTGCGCCGCCGGCCGACGGGGGCGTGACCGGCGCGCAACTGCTGGGCCTGCTGAGCGCGGGCGGATATGCGGGCGCGGCGGATACCGAGCGGCCGCAGCTGTTCGTGACAGCGGCAAGGCGCGCCTTCGCCGAGCGCACCCGTTGGCTGCAACCCGACGGCATGAGCAGTATATCGACAGCCGACCTTTTGTCGGCCGCGAACCTCCAGGTCATGATGAAGGACGAGGGCCAATCGTCCGGCGGCAGCCCGGTGGGCGCCGACGAGAACCCCTGGGCGTCCGGGTTCGTGGTCGCCGACCAATACGGCATGACCGTCGCCTGCGAAGTCACGATGAACCGTCTCTTCGGCAGCGGCCGCATGGTGCCGGGCACGGGCATCATCCTCGCCGCCGCTCCGAGCGGGCCGGGCGGCTTCCCGCTCGGGCCGATGATCGTCGCGCGGGGGAAGAGCAACGCAGTCGAGTTCGCGGCCGCCGCTTCCGGCGGCAGCACGGCGACGACGGCCGAGATCGCGGTCTTCCTCAACGCGGCCGTCCTCAAGCAGTCGCTCGACGCGGCGCTGGCGGCGAAGCGCATTCACCACAACGGCACGCCGGATACCGCGTTCTATGAAGCCGGCGTCAGCGACGCCGTGCTCGCCGGCCTGCAGCAGCGCGGCTATGCCACCGCGGCCGCCGGCGTGCTCGGCCGCGTCAATGCGCTGTGGTGCCCAGACGGATTGCCCGGTGACCCCGACACCTGCCGGGTCGGCAACGACCCGCGCGGCGACGGCCTCGCGATCATCCAGGCGCCGGACTAGGCCTTGGCTCTTAAGGTCGCGCGGCGTGGCGTGGTGCCGCCCTTCATCGCGATGGAGGTCTTGCGCGATGCCAATGCGCGCGCCGCCGCCGGCGAAGAGGTCCTGCATCTGGAGGTGGGACAGCCGGGCAGCGGCGCGCCGCAGGCGGTGATCGACGCAGCAAAGCGCGCCCTGGATCAGGATCAGCTCGGCTACACCGAGGCGCTCGGCATCCCGGTCCTGCGGCGACGCATCGCCCGGCACTATCGGGACACCTACGGCGTCGACGTCGATCCGGAGCGCGTGGTCGTGACCACCGGTTCATCGGGCGCCTTCCTGCTGGGGTTCCTGGCGGCCTTCGATGCCGGCGACAGGGTGGCGCTGGCGGCGCCCGGCTATCCGGCCTATCGCAACATCCTGGCGGCCCTCGGAATCGAGCCGGTCGAGCTTTTGGCCGGCCCGGAGACGCGCTTTCAACCGTCGGTGGCGCTGCTGGAACGCCAGACCGGGCGCTTCGACGGATTGATCGTTGGCAGCCCTTCGAATCCGGCGGGCACGATGCTCGACGCCGAGTCTTTCCGACAGCTCTTCGACTATTGCCGCCGGTCCGGCATCCGCCTCGTCTCCGACGAGATCTACCACGGCATCACCTACGGCATGACGGCGACGACGGCGCTGGCGCTCGGCGACGAGGCCATCGTCATCAACAGCTTCTCCAAGTACTTCTCGATGACCGGCTGGCGGCTCGGCTGGATGATCCTGCCGCGGGATCTGTTGCGTCCGGTGGAATGCCTGGCGCAGAATCTCTTCATCTCGCCGCCGACGCTGCCGCAGCTGGCAGCGCTCGCCGCGTTCGACTGTCGTGCCGAACTCGATGCGAATGTCCGCCGCTATGCCGCCAATCGGGCCTTGCTGCTGGCCGAGTTGCCGCGCGCCGGGTTCGATCGCCTGGCGCCGGCCGACGGGGCCTTCTACATCTACGCCGATGTCGCGCACCTGACCAATGACAGCGAGGCGTTCTGCCGCCGCATGCTGGCCGAGACCGGCGTCGCCGCCACGCCGGGCGTCGACTTCGACACCCAGCGCGGCAGCGGCTTCATCCGCTTCTCCTTCGCCGGCGCGACCGCCGACATCGCGGCGGCGGCCGGCCGTCTCATCGCCTGGCGCCGGTAGCCGGCCTGCGAGCTACTCGATAAGCCGCTTCCACCAGCCACGCCGCGGCGGGCCCGGCGAGCGCTCCTCGGTCGGCGGCGGTGGCGCGACCGCCGGCCCGGCGTCGCCTTCGGCCGCGCGCTCTGCCCCGCCCGATTCCGGCGGCGACGCCAGATCGCCGTTATGCCCGCGGGAGGTCGCGGACACCTCGGCGCCCGCGGACCAGTTCTCGGGGACGACCGGCACATCCGCCGGCGGCGGACGACGCGCGTGGCGACCGTCGTCGGCCGGCTCGAGTCCGGCATCATTTGCAGCCTCGAGCGATTCGTCGCGATCGCCAACCGCCGACGGTGCATCCTCTGCCGGCGTGGCATAAGCATCGGGACTCCCGTCGCGCAGCAACCGAGCGGAGTCAGGTTCACCGTCGGAAGCGGTCTCGGGTCGATCCGTGAGTTCGTGCGAGACAGCGTCCGGGCGGTCTCCACCGCGGCGCCGCCGCCGTCCCCCGCGCCGTCCACGCCGCCGTCGCCGCCGTTGACTGTCGGCATCCTGCGCCGCGTCGCTACCGGGCTGCCAGTCCGGCTCTGAGTCGCCCCTGTCCGATGCTGCCGCGTCCTCGGCGTCATCGCCGGCCGTATCGTCCACGGGCGGCGCCTGCCTCTGATGGAGGGGTGCCGGCTCGTCGTCGGCGGAACGACCATCCTCGCGCCGCCGCCGGCGGCGACGGGGGCGCCGGCGGCTGCCGGCGTCGTCGTCGACCTCCGCAGGTGCTGCGGCTTCCGCGCCTTCCGCTTCACCGACGTCTTCATCCTCGTCGGCGGTGACATCCGGCTGGCTGATGGGCTGGCGGGCCTCAGGCAGGGGCAGCTGCGTCTTGACGCGGTCCATGCGGTATTCCGGCGGGATCAAGCCCTCGTCGGCGGCGATCACGATCCGCATCCCATACCGCTGCTCGATTTCGGCCAGCGCCGTCCGTTTGTTGTTGAGCACGTAGAGCGCCACGGCCGCGGGCATCGCCGCCGTGAGCGCCATGCTGCGGCTGCGGCTGCCTTCCTCCTCGATGGCGCGGAGCACGTGCAGGGCCGTCGATTCGGTCGAGCGCACATGGCCGCTGCCCCGGCAGTAGCGGCAGACTTCGGTGCTCGCCTCGATCAGGCTTGGCCGCAACCGCTGCCGCGACAGTTCGAGGAGACCGAAGGCACTGATCCGGCCGACCTGGATGCGCGCCCGATCATGCCGCATGGCCTCCTTCAGCCGGCGCTCGACGGTCGCGTTGTTCCGGTTCTCCTCCATGTCGATGAAGTCGATGACGATGAGGCCGGCGAGGTCGCGCAGCCGGAGCTGGCGGGCGATCTCTTCGGCGGCCTCGACATTGGTCTTGAGCGCCGTCTCCTCGATATTGCGTTCGCGCGTGGCGCGGCCCGAGTTGACGTCGATGGCGACCAGCGCCTCGGTCGCGTTGATGACGATGTAGCCGCCCGACCGCAACTGGACCACCGGGTTGTGGATGGCGTCGAGCTGGTTCTCCACCTGGAAGCGGTGCAGGAGGTGACTCTCCGGGTCCTTGTACAGCTGCACCCGCTTGGCGTGGCTCGGCATCAGCGTGCGCATGAAGTTCTTGGCGGCCTTGTAGGCCTCCTCGCCTTCGACCAGGACCTCGTCGATGTCGCGCGCATAGAGATCGCGGATGGCGCGCTTGATCAGGCTCGCTTCCTCGTAGATGAGGGTCGGCGCCGTCGACTGCAGGGTCAATTCGCGGATCTCGTCCCACAGCCGGATCAGATATTCATAGTCGCGGCGCAGTTCGGTCTTGTTGCGCTCGCTGCCGGCCGTACGCACGATCACCGCCATGCCGTCGGGGATGTCGAATTCCTCGAGGATCGATTTCAGGCGCTTGCGGTCGGGCGCGCTGGTGATCTTGCGGGAGATGCCGCCGCCGCGTCCCGTGTTCGGCATCAGCACGCAATAGCGGCCGGCGAGCGACAGATAGGTGGTCAGCGCGGCGCCCTTGTTGCCGCGTTCCTCCTTCGTCACCTGCACGAGCATGATCTGGCGGCGCTTGATGACTTCCTGGATCTTGTAGCGGCGCTGCGGCCGCGAGCGGCGGCGCCGCACCTCTTCGGCTTCGTCGCCGCCGACGGTTTCGACCGGCGCCGCCGGCGCACTTGCCTCCGTGACCTCGGCAGCCGGCACCGCGTCGGGTTCGACGGCGCTCGCCGCGTCCAAGGCCGCGTCGTTGCCGGCGTCAGCCTCCGCCGGCGGCAAGGCGTCGGGGGTGTCGTCCTCCTCGGGTGCGGCGTCGCCATCCGCTTCGTGCGCGTCGCCGCCATTTTCCTCGGCCGCGCCGCCCCGGTCTTCGAGGACCGGTCCGGCCAGGCGGTCCGGCGAGGAGAGGAGCGGCAGCGCGTCGCTCTCGCTTTCCGCGACCGACGACTCGTCTTCGCCGTTTTCCCCGTTCGCCGGATCTCCGTCCGAGTCTTTGTCCGCCGACATCGTCAGGTCGGCGCGGGAATTGGCGGCCAAGTCCTCCTCCGCGTCGGAGGCCGCATCTTCGGCAGCCATCGCGGCGTGTTCGGCGAGCAGGGCTTCCCGGTCGGCGACCGGGATCCGGTAGTAGTCCGGATGGATTTCGCTGAAGGCGAGGAACCCGTGGCGGTTGCCGCCGTAGTCGACGAACGCCGCCTGCAGGGACGGTTCGACCCGGGTTACCTTGGCGAGATAGATGTTGCCCTTAAGCTGGCGCTTGTTCGCGCTTTCGTAGTCGAATTCCTCGAGGCGCTTGCCATCCACCACGACGACCCGCGTTTCCTCCGGGTGGGTGGCTTCGATCAGCATTCGTTTGGTCATTACTTGAAATCTCCAATACGCGACCGGCGCGCCCGCCGATGACGGCGGACGGCGGCGCGAAACGGTTGTGAATTATCCAGGCTCTTGTCATGTCGATCCGTCGAAAAGCGGGCCGCGGCGACGTTGCGCGTCGCTCAATCGTCCGCCCGGAAGGCAGACAGGCGCAAGCCGGTCTGCCGTTAGGGACTGCGTAACCAGTTCGCCTCTACGCTGCCGCCCAGCAGTTGCGCAGGCGCTGCCACATGCGTTTGTCGGCGGGCATCCAGCTTGCTTTTGCCCCGCAGCGGCGCGGTCGCCAGGCTTTCGTGACGCGCAGTCGGCCAACGCGCCGACAATAACCATAGCGGGACTGTTCCACAATGGCCTTGCGTCGTCAGTGCGGTTAGGGGGCAGGTGACGTAAAAATATGATATATAACAGCGTCTTATGAGACGTATATATAGTGACCATGCAGGCAAATCTCGATAAGTTACTGATTTCACGTTGGCTTCTGGCTGCACTTTGCATCCTGGCCGTGCCGCACGCCGCAACCGCCGGAAGCACAGTGGTAAACGTTCGCTACGGCGTCTATCCCGACAAGACTCGCGTCGTCCTCGATCTGGATGCGGCCGCCGCCTATCAGGTCGAGCCGCAAACGCAACCCGACCGCATCGCGATCGATCTCAAGGACTGCGCCGCCGACCTGGACGCTGCGGCGGCGAGCGCGGGCCGCGGCCTGGTCAAGTCGATTCACGCGGAGGCCGGCGGCCCGGGCGCCAGCCGGCTCGTGTTCGACCTTGCTGCGCCCGGGCACCTCATCGGCGCCCAGTTCCTTCCCGCCGCCGATGGCGCACCGCCGCGCATATTTGTCGATCTCCAGCCGGGGTTCGTGGAGCCGGCCGTCCCCGTTCCCCCGCCGGCCGCGGCCGGCATAGCGCCGGTGCCGTCGAAGCCGTCACCGGATGCAGCGGATGCCGACGCGGCGGCGTCGCCGGCGGCTGCAGACGAACCGCCGCACCTCATTCCGCCGGCAAAGCCTTCGCTTCCGAAGCCGGAGGCCGAGACGGCGTCGTTGTCGCTGGTCGCCATGGCGATGCCGTCCACCCTGGCGCGGCCGAAGCCGACGGACCAGGGCGGTCGCCGCCTTCCCGTGATCGTGCTCGACCCCGGCCACGGCGGCAAGGATCCGGGCGCCAACGGCCCGGACGGAACGCTGGAAAAGAACATCACGCTGCAGATGGCCAAGGATCTCAAACGGGTCATCGAATCGACCGGACGCTACCGGGTCGTGCTGACCCGCGAGGACGATACCTTTCTCGCCCTGCGCGCGCGTATCGACGTGGCCCGGGCCGCCGGGGCCGACCTGTTCATCTCCCTGCACGCCGACCACAATGGCGACGCCAGCCTGCGCGGCGCCTCCGTCTATACCCTTTCCGATACGGCCTCGGACGTCGAGGCGGCGGCGGTGGCGGCGCGCGAAAACAAGGACGGCCTCATCACCGGCGTCGATCTCACCAACCAGAGCCCGATGGTGACCAGCATTCTCGTGGATTTGGCGCAGCGGGAGACCAAGAACCTCTCTGACCGCTTTGCCGGCATGCTGACGGACACGCTGGCGGAACGGACGGAGACGCTCCCGGAGTCGCACCGCTTTGCCGGCTTCGTCGTGCTGAAGGCGCTCGACGTGCCGTCCGCCCTGGTCGAACTCGGATATCTTTCCAACGAAGACGACGAATCGGCCCTGGTCTCGTCGCGCCATCGGGAGCGGATGGCCAAGGCCATGGTCGAGGCCATCGATCGCTTCTTCGCCTGGCAGCGGAGCGTCCGTTCCTCCTGATCGTTTGCGCGGCAAAGGCCTGAACGCTATTCTGCCACAAATGGGCCTATAATCGCGCCTCCGCGCGATGCGACCCGGCGTTTGACATGAAGCTGATTGCCCGATTCTTTGGTTTCCTCCTCACCGTGGCGCTGGTCGGCGCGATCGCCGGCTTCGTCATGCTTAGCCGCTATGCGATCGACCTGCCGGACTATCAGGAGCTTGCCACCCACGAATATCCGGCGGTCACGCGGGTCCTGGCATCGGACGGGCGTCTGCTCGCCGAATACGCGATCGAGAAGCGGGTCTTCGTGCCGATCCGGGTGGTGCCGAAGACGGTCATCGACGCCTTCCTCTCCGCCGAGGACAAGACCTTCTACGAACATCCCGGCATCGATCTTCCGGGCATCGTTCGGGCGGCGCTCACCAATTTCCGCAATGCCGGCAAGGACCGTCGGCCGGTCGGCGCCTCCACGATCACACAGCAGGTAGCGAAGAATTTCCTGCTGAGCGGCGAGGTCAGCTTCGAGCGCAAGATCAAGGAGGCGATCCTCGCCTTCCGCATCGAGCAGGCCTATTCGAAGGACCGCATCCTCGAGCTCTATCTCAACCAGATCTACCTGGGCCAGGGTTCCTACGGCGTCGTCGCCGCGGCGCTCAACTACTTCAACAAGACGCTGGACGAGCTGACGCTGAGCGAGGCCGCCTATCTCGCCGGCCTCCCCAAGGCGCCCAACAACTACAACCTCGTCCTGCATCCCGACGAGGCCGTCCTGCGCCGCAACTATGTCATCGGCCGCATGCTCGAGGACGGCAAGATCACCAAGGAACAGGCGGACCTCGCCATGGCCGAGCCGCTGCGGCTGCGGCAGCGGGACACCACGGAATCCGTGACGGCCGACTATTTCGCCGAGGAGGTGCGGCGCGAGATCGCCGCCGATCCCCAGCTCGGCCAGGAGAAGCTCTACAAGGGCGGGCTCTACATCCGCTCGTCGCTCGACCCGAAGCTTCAGGAGCTCGCCGATCGCGTGCTGCGCGCCGGGCTGGTGCGTTACGACCAGCGGCACGGCTACCGCGGCCCGGTGCAGCAGATCGATCCGGGGCCGGACTGGCAGAAGCGGCTGGCCGCTGTCCCGCTTCCCATCGGGCTCTATGAGTGGCGCCTGGCGATGGTGATCGACGCCGGGGCGGCGAGCCTGCATGTCGGGTTCGCCGACGGCAGCGAGGGCACCATCCCGCTCGCCGAGCTCAAGTGGGCGCAGCGCGCCGAAAACGGCAGGATCGTCGGCAAGGCCATCGCAAAGGCCTCCGATGCGCTGCAGCCGGGCGACGTCGTCATGGCCGAGAAGGTGACGACCGACGCCGCGAACAACGCCTATCCCGCCGACACCTATGCGCTCAGGCAGATCCCGGAGGTGAGCGGCGCCATGGTCGTCATGGACCCGCACACCGGCCGCGTCTTCGCCATGACCGGCGGCTGGAGCTACCAGCAGAGCGAATTCAACCGCGCCACCCAGGCCTACCGGCAGCCCGGCTCGTCGTTCAAGCCCATCGTGTACATGGCGGCCCTCGACAGCGGCTACTCGCCGTCGACCATCGTGCTCGATGCCCCGATCAGCATCGACCAGGGCCCCGGCCTCCCGCTGTGGACGCCGGAGAACTATGGCGGCGACTATATCGGCCCGGCCACCATGCGGGTCGGCATCGAGAAGTCGCGCAACCTCATGACCGTGCGCGTGGCGCAGGCCGTGGGCATGCAGAAGGTCGTGGAATATGCCAAGAAGCTCGGGGTCGTCGACGACCTGATGCCGACGCTCGCCATGGCGCTCGGCGCCGGCGAGACGACGCCGCTGCGCATGGTCACGGCCTATTCGCAGATCGTGAACGGCGGCAAGAAGATCAAGCCGACCTTCATCGACCGCATCCAGGACCGCCTCGGGCGGACGATCTACCGGCATGACGAGCGGCCCTGCGACGGCTGCCGTGTCACCGGTTGGAACAACCAGGCGGTGCCGAGCATCCCGGACACGCGCGAGCAGATCCTCGATCCGCGCACGGCCTACCAGATGGTCTCGATCCTCGAAGGCGTCGTGCAGCGCGGCACCGGCTACGTCGTGCATGAAGTGGGCAAGCCGCTCGCCGGCAAGACCGGCACCACCAACGACAGCAAGGACGCCTGGTTCGTCGGCTTCTCGCCCGACCTCGCCGCCGCCGTCTATGTCGGCTACGACGCGCCGCAGAGCCTCGGCGGCAAGGAGACGGGCGGAGCCATCGCGGCCCCGATCTTCCGCGACTTCATGAAGGAGGCGCTGGCCGACAAGCCGGCGACACCCTTCCGCGTGCCGCCCGGCATCCGTCTCGTGCGCGTGAACCTGAAGACCGGCCAGCGCCCCGCCGCGGGGGACGAGGGGCCGGTCATCCTCGAGGCCTATAAGCCGGGCACCGAGCCGAACGGCGAGACCGTGGTCATCGACGGCTCCGGCGACTCCCTTACCGGCACGAGCACGGCGCCGGCCGCAGGCCCGCCCTCCAGCACCGGCGGCCTCTATTGAATCCTTGCACTTTGCGGGTCGCGCCCTAGGTTGTCGCCGCCCGCGCCGGCCGTGGGAAACGTCGCCTCGCCCCCAATTGATTCCCCCGCGAAAGCGGGGGCCCAGGGCGAGCGACGGGACCCGGCCCCCGGACCCCCGCTTTCGCGGGGGAATCAACCGAGGAGTCGCGGGGACAGCATCATGGCCGCCGCGGCGGTCGCCAGAGGAAACGAGGGTTCATCCATGCGCGCAGAAATCGAAGCGGTCGCCGGCGAAATTCGCGGTTCGTCGGCCCTGCTCAGGAGGCATCTTTGACTGGGACAACGCCGTCCGCCGCCTCGAGGAACTGAACGCCCGGGCCGAAGACCCCGACCTCTGGAAGAATTCGTCCGAAGCCCAGAAGCTGATGCGCGAGCGCACGCATCTCGACAACGCACTCAAGTCCTATCGCACGCTCGAACGCGAACTCGACGACGCGCTCACGCTGCTCGAGCTCGGTGAGGCCGAGGGCGACCAGAAGACGGTCGCCGAGGGCGAGGCGCAGATCAAGAACCTGCGCGCGCTGGCCGCCAAGCGCGAGCTGGAGAGCCTGCTCTCCGGCGAGGCCGACGCCAACGACTGCTACCTCGAGGTGAATTCCGGCGCCGGCGGTACCGAGGCGCAGGACTGGACCGAGATGCTGATGCGCATGTATGTGCGCTGGGCCGGCCAGCACGACTACAAGGTCGAATGGATCGAGGAGAGCGCCGGCGAGGAGGCCGGCCTCAAATCGGCGACCATCCGGGTGAGCGGCCCCAACGCCTACGGCTGGCTGAAGACCGAGAGCGGCGTGCACCGCCTCGTGCGCATCTCGCCCTTCGACAGCCAGGCGCGCCGGCACACCAGCTTCGCCTCGGTCTTCGTCTCTCCGGTGATCGACGACAGCATCGACATCGAGATCCGGGACGCCGACCTCGAGATCGACACCATGCGCTCCGGCGGCGCCGGCGGCCAGCACGTCAACAAGACCGAGAGCGCCATCCGCATCAAGCACGTCCCGAGCGGCATCGTCGTGAAGTGCCAGCAGGACCGCTCGCAGCACCGCAACCGCGCCATCGCCATGCAGATGCTGAAGGCGCGGCTCTATGAGGAGGAGCTGCAGCGCCGCGAGGTGGCGGCTGCGGCGGTGGAGGCGACCAAGACCGACATCGGCTGGGGCCATCAGATCCGCTCCTACGTCCTGCAGCCCTACCAGATGGTGAAGGACCTGCGCACCAACGTGGAGACGAGCGACGTCCAGGGCGTACTCGGCGGTGACCTCGACGACTTCCTCGCCGCGGCGCTGGCGGCGCGCGTCGGCAACAAGCGGCAGTAGACGGTGCGGCAGGCTGCCGCGGGCGCCGGGCCGGCCGCGCCGGTCTTTTCTTTTCCGCGGACTCGCGCTCTGATGGTGCGCATGGATCGAATCGACAAGAGGCCGGACGAACAGCTCGTCGGGATGCTCGACGACCCGACGGAGTGGCTCATCCACTGCGTCGGGCTCCAGGCGGTCTCGGCCTATTCCCTGCGCGAGGCATTGGTCGAGGGCCGCCGGATCGCCTCGACGGCGCATGTGATCCAGCGCATCCGCCTGCCCTCCGGCGCGATCGCGATCGAAGCCGAACAGATTGCGCGGCTGTGGTCGCGCTGCGGCGAGACGCCGGAGTAGCGCCGCAGCGGCGCTCGCCTCAGGGGCCGGCCTTGCAGACGACCGCCCGCTCGCCTTCGCCGAGGTACTGGCCGCGGCGCACCGAATCGAACGCGAGCTCGCCGATCTCGCAGGCGCGCGCCACGCTGAGCGGTTCCCACACGGTCACGGTCCCGTCGTCGCCGGTAGTGGCGAAGCGCTCGCCGTCGGGGTGCACGGCGATGCGCCAGCTGGGACCCGAATGGCCCTGCCAGGCCTCGACGAGCTGGCGGCCGGTCCGGGCATCCCACAGGTGCAGCTTGCCGCTGCGGTCGACCACCACGAGCGTGGCGCCGTCGCCGAGATAGGCGACGTCGGTCGCTCCGCCGGTATGGCCGGTGAGGGAGCCGCGCAGCGCGCCCGTCGCGACGTCCCACAGATTGACGACCTCGTCGCTCGAGGCGGTGGCCAGCGCGCGGCCATCGCGGCTGAAGGCCACGCTCCAGACCACGTCGACGTCGGCGGCGATGTCGCGGACGAGGCTGGCCTTGTCGAGGTTCCACAGCCGGACGTGGCCGTCGGTCGAGGCCACCGCAAGCGTCGTGCCGTCGGGCGAAAGGGCCGCGCGCGTGATGCTGCCGCCCTGATTGGCCAGCGTGGACTGCAGCGCGCCGGTGGCGACGTTCCACAGGCGCACGTCGCGCTCGCTCGTGCTCACGAGCCGGCTGCCGTCGGGCGAGAAGGCGAGCGACCAGACCGGCGCGTCATGCGCCGCGATCGTCCGCAGCAGCGTGCCGTCGGCCGGATTCCACAGCCGGACCTCGCCGCCGCGGTCGCCCGAGGCGACCACCGAATCCTTGGGCGAGAAGGCCACGGCCCAGACTTGATTCTTGTGACCGGTGAGCACCAGCGGGTCCGTATCGCCGTCGAGGCCCCAGACCTGGACCGCGCCGCTGTCGTCGCCGGCTGCCAGCCGCCGGCCGTCGGCGCTGATCGCCACACCCTTCGCCTGATGCCCCGCCACATGGCGGACCGCCTCGATCGGATAGGGCGTCGCGAAGCGCCACAGGCGCGCCTGCTGGTCCTTGCCGAGGGTCGCCACGAGCTTGCCGTCCGCGCTCTCGGCGACGTCGGCGATGGGCTGGCTGTGGCCGCTGGGCGTCGTCGCGACCAGCGCCTGCTTGTCGATGTCCCACAGCCGCAGCGCGCCGTCGGCGCCGCCGCCGATCAGGTCCGCGCCATCAGGCGTGAAGGCGACGCCGGCGACGTCGCCGGCCTTGTCGAACGCGCGGCCGATGATGCGGCCGCTCGGGAACGCCAGCACCACCGACGTCCCGTCGCTGCTGTAGGTGGCGAAGCGGTCGCCCTTGGGACTGAAGGCGAAGCCCCAGATGTCGCTGGTATGGGCGCCGCGCACCGGCTCGAACAGCGGCGTGCCCGAGGGTACCTCCCAGCCATAGATCTCGCCGGCGCCGCTGCCGGCGACGAGGCCGCGCCCGTCGGGGCTGAACGCCATCCGCGGGACATGACCGGAGTGCCGGATCAGCGGATCGCCGATCGCGGTGCCCTTGGCGGCGTCCCAGAGCCGGATGGTGCCGTCCTCGCCGCCCGAGGCCAGCATCGAGCCGGTGGGACTGAAGCGGACGCCCCAGAGCACGTCGCTCGAGTCCCAGATGTCGCGGCTGCTCGGGTCCTGGCCGAGCGTCCAGAGCAGGAGCTTGCCATCGTCGCTCACGGAGGCCAGCTGCTGCCCGTTGGGCGAGAAGTCGACGGCCTCGACGCCGCGCCGGTGGCCGCGCAGGGACGCGATCCGCCTGCGCGTGGCGGTATCGATGATGTCGATGCTGCCGTTCCGTTGCCCGATCGCCAGCCGCGAGCCGTCGGGGCTCATGGCGATGGCGAGCGCATCGCCGGCGGGGATGGGGCTGCCGATCACCACGGGATCGCCGCGCGTCAGCGCCATGCGGGCCGCGATCATCGCGGCGCGGGCATCGTAGCCCGGCGGGCCGGATTGCGCGCGCCGGATCGCCTCTGCGGCGAGGGCGAGGGCGAGGAGCGGGTCGTCATCGACCAGGCCCCTGGCCACGGCGCCGAGCGCGCCGGCAAAACGCTCGCGCGCCTCGACCGTGGCGGCTTCGGCGCGCTGCTCGCTCTGCATGGCGTCGCGAAAGGCCAGGAACGCCACGACCGACGCGGCTGTCGCCCCGACGGCGAAGAAGGAAAGAACGGCGATCGCCAGCCGGCGGACCCGCCGCGCGCGCCGCTCCTTCTCGGCGGCAACTGCCTCCGCCTTGGCCTTCGCCGCGGCCGATGCGTCGAGAAAGGCCCGCTCCAGCACGCCCAGCTGGCCCGGGTTCTGGGCCGCCCATTCGAGCGCCGACAGGAGCGGCGTGCCGCGATAGAGGAGGTCCTCGTCACGGCGCTCGTCGTTCCACTCGGCCGCCGCGTGGCTGATGCGCTGGCGGGTGCGCAGGTCGTCGCGGTAGTCCTCGATCCAGCCGTGCAGACGCGGCCATGAGTGCAGCAGCGCCTCGTGGGCGATCTGGACCATCGCATCGTCGACGGTCAGCAGCCGGGCCTCCGTCAGGCACTCGACGACGCGATGCATCACGTCGGGCTCGTCATGCTCGACCTCGGCGCGGGCCAGCGCCCGGCGCGTATCCGGGGTACCTTCCCCGGGCGTGACCAGGCGCAGGAAGAGACGCTTCGTCGCCTCCTTCTCGGTGGCATTGAAGCGGTGCTCGAAGGTCGCGTCCGCCGTCTGGCTGATGGCGCCGGCAACGCCGCCGGCGGCGCGGAAGCCGTCCAGCGTCAGGGTGTTGCCCTGGCGGCGCATCCAGGTCTCGACGAGGGCGTGCGCGACGAGCGGCAGCGAGCCCGCTTCATGCCCGGCCTCGGCGAGGATGGCGTCGACCAGGTTGCGTTCCAGATAGAGGCCGGCACGGCGGGCCGGCTCCGTGATGGCCCGCCGCAGCTCCGAATCGGTCATCGGCCCGACCAGCACCTGGTTGACCGTGATCCGCTCCGCCAGCCACGGGATCTGCGCGCAGGCGACATAGAAGTCGGCGCGGATGGCGATGACGATCCGCACCTGGCTGTCGGCGGGGTCGGTCATGGCCGAGAGCGCCGCGATGAACTTGCTGCGCTGCCCCGCCGGCGTCAGCGTGAACAGCTCCTCGAACTGGTCGATGCAGATGACCAGCGGCTGCTCGCTGCCGTTGGAGCGGCCGAGATGCCGGGCCATCGTCGGGCG
Organism: Pseudomonadota bacterium; assembly: GCA_046724215.1. Classification (GTDB taxonomy): domain Bacteria; phylum Pseudomonadota; class Alphaproteobacteria; order Dongiales; family Dongiaceae; genus JBKOWC01. The sequence continues at coordinate 17,266 of JBKOWC010000111.1, forward strand.
CGCGACCATGTCGTCGAGCGACACCGGGGACCGGCCGCCCGGCAGCGTCCGCGACACGTGGAAATGCAGCTCGGCCAGCGGATCGTGCCCCGGCGTGAACAGCGTGAACCGCCATTTGTCGCTGCCGAGCAGCGCACCGGCGTTGAGGGCCGGGATGAGGCCGGCGCGGACGAGCGACGACTTGCCGCTGCCCGACGGCCCGGCGACCACGAGCACCCGCTGCAGCCGGATGCGTTTCACCAGTTCGTCGATCAACGCCTCGCGTCCGAAGAAACGGTGCGCATCCTCCGGCTGGTAGGCGGCCAGCCCCTTGTAGGGGCAGGGGGCGCTCGGCTCGATGGCTTCGGTCGGCCGCGCGCCGCGCAGTTCGGCGGCCTCGTGGCCGAGGGTGTCGTGGACGGCGGCGCGCCAGCTCTCGATCGAGGCGAAGCGGGCTTTGGGGTCGATCGCCATGCCCTGCTCGATCACGTCGTGCCAGGCGGCCGGCAGGCCCGGCAGACGGCTGGTGACGCTGTGGGCGTCCGGCGGCTTCTGGCCGGTCAGCATGTGCCACAGCAGGGCGGTCGCGGCATAGACGTCGGCCGCCGGCGTTACCGCGACGTTGTCCTCCTCCTGCTCGGGCGCCCGGTAGAGCGGCGTCCCGCCCAGCAGCGTGACCGACCCGCTGTGCTTCATCAGGTCCTTCGCGATCCCCAGGTCCCCCACGAGGATGCGCTCGTCGTCCTTCACCAGGACGGTCCGGGTCGCCAGTTCGAGCGCCATGGGGTCGGGCTCGGGCTGCCCGCGGCGCGCGGCCTGGAACAGGATGTTGTCGGGCTTGATGTCCCGGTGCACGACACCCGCGTCGTGGATGGCGGTGAGTCCGTCGGCGACGGCGTCGACCAGCGCCACGATGCTCTGCGGATCCGGGCCGCAGTAGCCCCCCTTGCGGTCGAGGCGCGGCGACAGCGTGCCGCGGTCGGCGTAGTCCATCACGAAATACGGGCGGCCGTCGTTGAGGCGACCGACGTCGTGCACCGTCACGACGTTGGACGATCGGATGCGACGGAGCAGGCGCGCTTCCTCGAGGAAGCGCAGCTGCACCTCCTCGTCGTGCGCCAGCTCCTGGTGCAGGATCTTGAGCGCGACGAGCGACTGCAGTTCCTCGTCCCAGGCCTGGACGACGACGGCGAATCCGCCGCGGGCTATCTCCCTGCGAACCTCATAGCGACCGACGTAAGAGGGTAGCGCCATTCACGCGACGATCCTGCTACAGCAGATTGCTGATATCGACGCACTGGAAGATTTTCACGTCAATGATGTTGTGGTTGCGGTCGGCCGGGCTGACGCAGATGGTCTTGGAGTTGCCGCGCACCTTCATCGAGGCGGCGCTCTGGGTGATGTAGGCGGGATAGTCGGCCATCGGGTGCCATTCGCCCTGCTTCACGTGATGGACCGTCTCGGCGTCGTTGCTCACCTGGTCGACCTTGAAGTTGTCGCCCCACCAGACGTGGATGTGGTTCTTGGAGATATCCGGCGAGTAGTTCGCCTCCAGCGTGAGTTGCAGCTCGTCGCCGGACCGCTTCACCGCGATGATCTTCACCGTGCAGCCGTCCACCGGACAGGCGTTGGGGAGCGCATCGGCGGCGGGCGCTACCTTGACGGCGCCCGCGATCCCGGCGGCGCAGAGCATCGCCAGGCCGGCGCGGGCCAGCCATCGCACAGCGGCTGCATTGATCGTGATCATGGAAACACCTCCCTGCTATTAGAAGGACGGTCGCGAAGCGTCCGATGGTTGCCCAGATATCGCAACTTACCGCAGATAACTGCACTTATTTGCAGAAACAGAAACGCCGGCCCGCCGACGATATTCCGCCCGGCGGTCCAACGATCGGCGATTCCCCTTGATCATCGCGAAGTTCGGCGGGCATTGCAAGCCGTCGCGAAGCCGCGCCGGCCGGGGTCCGAGCGCCGCCGGCGACCTTTGCGAAAGGCGGCCGCTTCCACGACAATGCCGGCGCGTGCGGCGGATTCGGCCGTCGGGCGAGGCAGCATGTCGCGGAACGAACCCGAAGTCGCCGTCTTCCTGGTCGACATAACCGGCAGCACGCCGCTCTACGAAGCCATCGGCAACGCGGCGGCGGCGCGGCAGGTCGGCGCCTGCCTGGCGGGGCTGCAGGCGATCGTCGCGCGGCAGGGCGGAACGGTGATCCTGTCGCGCGGCGACGATGTGCTCTGCACCTTCGCCGATGCCGCCGCGGCGCTGCGGGCGGCGCGCGAGATGCTGGCGCAGCCGCTGGCCGGCGGGCTCGCGATCCATGGCGGCATCAATGTCGGGTCCGTCGTCCACGCCCACGGCGACATCTTCGGCGACGCGGTCAACGTCACGGCCCGGCTGGCGACGCTGGCGCGGCCGGGCGAGATCCTCCTGAGCCAGGATTTCGTCGACCGCGTGCCGGCGGCCGAGCGGTCGACGTTACGGATCCTCGACCACGTGACCTTCAAGGGCAAGAGCCGGCCGACCGAGGTCTATTCGCTGGTGCCGGAGGACGCGGCCGCCCGCACCGAAGTGCTGACCGGCCGCGGTTCCGGACACACGCGGACCCGCTACCAGAAGGTCGTCCCGGAGGTGTCGGTCATGCTGCGCCACGCCGACCGCGCGCGCGCGTGCGAGGAGCAGGCGAGCCTGTCGATCGGCCGCGCGCCCGACTGCGACCTCGTCATCGAACGCAGCTGGATCTCGCGGCAGCACGCGCTCGTCACCGTGCGGCGCGGCAAGGTGCAGCTGGAGGACCGCAGCTCCTCCGGCACCTATGTGACACCGCGCGGCGGCTACGAGTTCTTCATGCGCCGGGAGACCGTCGTGCTGACGGGCGCCGGCACGATCTCGCCGGCCCTGCGGCCCGCCGACGCCAATGCGGAGCTGATCCACTACGAAGTCGTCCGCCGCCGCGGCGCCCGCCGCGAATAGCGATGGGCGCTACGGCGCCCGTCGACCGGGCTCAGTCGAAGATGCGGGCGATGTCCTCGATGCCGACGCCTTCCTTGCTGAAACGCAGCATGGTGTAGCCCACGGCGGTCGAGACCGCGGTGTAGGCCGAGCCCGCCGCCGTCACGACCCAGCCCGCCAGCTGCCCCAGGAGGAAGCCGCCGATGCCGCCGAAGATGCGCGTCAGTGCGTAAGACGCCACCCCCTGGGCGATGCCGATGAGGAGCAGGATGCCAAAGATCTGCCAGCGATGCCCCTTCGTCAGCGCGCCGCTCCGCGACAAGCTCGCGAAAACGCCCGGCCGCTCCACCACGGCCACCGGAATGACGACCCACAACATGCAGGCGAGTATCACGCCCGGCACGACCAGGAGCACCGCGCCGATGGCGATCGCGAGCGCCGTGACGATGGAAACGCCGAGAACCGGAAAGATGAGCGCGATGGCCCGCGCGACGCACTGGCCGAAGTCGGAGCGCTGGCCGCGCATCTCCTGGAAGACGCCGTAGCTGATGGCGCCGACGGCGACCTGGGTCAGCACCACCTGCAGCAGCCACGCCGCCAGGGCGCCGCCACCGACGATGGAACGGCTGACGCCGACGGTGGTGCCCGACAGGTCGGAGGTGGTCTGCACCACCGTCGCGCCGACGAAGTAGGCATAGACGAAAAACGGCGCCGTCACGATCAGCGAGATGATCGCGAAGGGCGCTATATTGCGTATCAGGATCGAGAACGCCCCGCCCAGCACGCCTCCGACGCTGAACTCTGTGGCCGTGGTCGCCGTCATGTCGCTTCCCCCAAAGCTGACCGCCAAGCCGAGTATGCCGGCGCCGGCCCTTCGGCTCAAGGGGCAGGCGGCGGCCCGGCCGTGCGCGCGGCGATCTGGGTGCGCAGCATCAGGCGGCGGCTGGCGGAATCGAAGGAGTCGCGGCGGTGCACGGTCGCGAAGTTGTCCCACAGCACGAGGTCGCCCACCCGCCAGCGCTGGTACCAGGCGTGCTCCGGGGCCATGGCGTGCGCCCACAGCCGGTCGAGCAGGGCCTCGCTCTCGGCGAGCGGCAGGCCGTGGACATAGGCATTGCGGCGGCGCCCGAGATAGAGCACCGGCGCACCGGTGACGGGGTGCGCGCGGACCAGCGGATGCACGGCACCCGGCGCCTGGCGCGGGTCCGTCACCGCGGCCGCGCCGGCGCGCCGCTCGCCGGCGCTGTTGAGCGACGAATCGTGCGTGCAGACGCGGCCGTCGACCGCCGCCTTGAGGTCCGCGGGCAGGGTCCGGTAGGCGCGCTCGAGGTTGAGGAAGCCGGTGTCGCCGCCGCTCGGCGGCACCTCCACGGCATAGAGGAGGCTGCCGGCCGGCGGCTGCGGGTTGTAGGACATGTCGGCGTGCCATTGGCTCTCGTAGGCGCCGAGCGAGCCGATCGGACGCCCGTCCTCGACGATGTTGGAGACCACCAGCACGAACGGGTTGGCGTGCAGCCGCGTCGCCGCGGTGTTGACCGGCGCGCGGTCGAGGCTGCCGAAGCGGCTGCTGAACGCCATCAGCCGGTCCTCGTCCAGCCGCTGCCCGCGGAACCGCAGCACGAGATGCTCCGCCCACGCCGCGAGGATCGCCGCGAAGACGCCGTCGTCGATCTCCTGCGACAGATCCACGCCCTCGATATCGGCGCCCAGCGGCCCGCCCGTGGGCGCGACGCGCAGGGCAGGGGACTCGACTCTCGTCATGACCGGCTCACTCCCAGGCAACGGCGGATCGTCCACAGAGGGCGGACGCCATCCCGCTCCATTCTAGAGCAGTATCAGAACAGGTCGAATCCCGCGTCCTGTTCTCGCGTTGTCGCCCCGGCGAAAGCCGGGGCCCATATTCCAGCGGCCACTGCGTCTGGGTCCCGGCTCCGGGAGGCGGGGTCGTTCCATCACCACGCAATCGCCACGCATCGACCGGCAAGGAACGTCGCCGCGTGCGTCGGGCGCGCTACCAGCTGCGAACCGGTCCGACGTCGAGGTGGAGGAAATTCTGCTTCGGGTAGTAGCCGACGCCGCCGAGCTGCATGTCGAGGGCGATCTTGCGGGCTTCCCTGAGCGGCAGCCCGTCGAAGCGGACGTCGACGGC